>JAISKR010000155.1 GCA_031260845.1 Bacteroidales bacterium | reverse complement strand
GGAGCAGACGCCATATTGCTGAATACCCTCACAGGGGAAATATTAGATTATCCCGAAAAACAGGGGAATCGTGATTATACGATAAACATAGATTATGACATTCCGCCTGCCGGTAGTTTGTTGTTGTATGTTTTTCTCGAAAAACCGAAGGAAATTTTTCCGCAGATGCCGGCTGTTGCCGAACAATACACGGCTGTAAAGGAATCGTCGCCGATAACGGTCACGCCACAGGGACGCAACGTGCTCACCATCGACTTTTGCGATTTGCAGTTGGGCAAGGAAACTTTCCGCGACCTGCACATATTTGATGCAGCCGACAAAACCTTCAAACACCATGGTTTCAGTTCGGGCAACCCATGGAATACTTCCGTACAGTTCAAAAATAATACGGTAAGCCGCGACACCTTCAAAACGGGCGGTTTTAAGGCAACTTATCATTTCACCGTGGCAGGTGATTTTGACAGGTCGGGAATGCAGGCGGTAATTGAACGCCCTGATTTATATAAGATTACGCTGAACGGTAAAGAAATTAAACCCGAAGCCGGCAAATGGTATTTGGACAGTGAAATGAGCGTATTCAATATCGGTGACGTGGTGAAGAAAGGCGAAAACAGCCTTGTTCTCGACCTCTCACCGATGAAAATCATGGCAGAGATAGAGCAGGTCATCATTTTGGGCGATTTTTCCGTGCAATCTGCCGCCAAAGGTTGGGTTATCCATCCGCCTGTTTCGCTTACCACAGGCAGTTGGAAAACGCAGGGGTGGTCATTCTATCCGGGCGTCGTATCCTATTCAAAAACCTACGATATTACCGAAACAAACGCTTCTTATCGCGTCTGCTTGGGCGAATGGACAGGAACTGTAGCCGAAGTCGTTGTCAATGGCGAATCCGCAGGAATTGTCGGCTTTGAGCCTTACAGCGTCAATGTGACCGACAAACTGAAACAAGGAACCAACACCATTGAAGTGAAGGTGGTGGGCAGCAACAAAAATCTGTTCGGTCCTTTCCATAATTCCGATCCGGGAATAGCCAGTCCGTGGCATTTCAGGGGTGTGAAAAACTATCCGGCAGGGAACGTTTACCGACAGTTGGATTACGGTTTGATGGATGATTTCCGTTTGGAATCCTCGAATTAATATAAATTACGCTAAAATCTAATAAATTGGCTGACGATAAGAAAATTATTTTTTCGATGGTGGGGGTTAACAAGACCTTTCCGCCTCACAAGCAGGTGTTGAAAGACATTTACTTGTCCTTTTACTACGGTGCAAAAATCGGCATCATCGGTTTGAATGGTTCCGGAAAATCGACCTTGCTGAAAATCATTGCCGGCATTGAGAAATCCTTTCAGGGCGAAGTGGTTTTCTCACCGGGCTATTCGGTCGGCTATCTTGAACAGGAACCGTTTCTGGACGACAGTAAAACGGTGAAGGACATTGTGCAGGAAGGCGTGCAAGACGTTGTTGACCTGCTGGCGGAGTACGAAGCGGTGAACAATCGTTTCGCCGAGCCGATGAGCGACGACGAAATGAACGCGCTGATGGTGCAACAGGGCGAATTGACGGAGAAAATAGAACACGCAGACGGATGGAACTTGGACAGTAAATTGGAACGTGCAATGGACGCTTTGCGTTGTCCGGACGGCGACACTTCGGTGGCGGTGCTTTCGGGAGGCGAGCGTCGCCGCGTGGCTTTGTGCCGCCTGCTGCTGAAAGAGCCTGACATTCTGCTGCTCGACGAACCGACCAACCACCTCGACGCCGAATCCATACAATGGTTGGAAATGCACCTGCAACAGTACAAGGGCACGGTGATTGCCATCACCCACGACCGCTATTTTCTGGACAATGTGGCGGGATGGATTTTGGAACTCGACCGTGGCGAAGGCATCCCGTGGAAGGGAAACTACTCGTCGTGGTTGGAGCAAAAAACCACGCGAATGGCGATGGAAGAGAAGCAGGAAAGCAAACGGCGCAAAACCTTGGAGCGCGAACTGGAATGGGTGCGAATGTCGCCCAAAGCGCGTCAGGCGAAGTCGAAGGCGCGTTTATCCGCTTATGACAAAATGCTCAACGAGGACAGCCGCCAAAAGGAGGAACGGCTTGAAATATTCATCCCCAACGGTCCGCGTTTGGGCGAAAAGGTGATAGAAGCCAAAGACCTGTCCAAGGCTTACGGCGACAGACTGTTGTTTGACAGTCTCAGTTTCCGCCTGCCGCCTGCCGGAATTGTGGGCGTCATTGGTCCCAACGGAGCCGGCAAAACCACTCTTTTCCGCCTTATCATGGGCATGGAAAAGCCGGATGCAGGTACGTTTGAGGTGGGCGATACGGTGAAAACCGCCTACGTTGACCAAAGTCACAAGGATATAGACACCGAAAAAACCGTTTATCAGGTAATTTCACAGGGCAGCGAATTGATGATGCTGGGCGGCAAACAAATAAATGCACGGGCGTATGTGGGGCGTTTCAATTTCAGCGGTGCCGATCAGGAAAAAAAGTGCGGAATGCTTTCCGGCGGCGAGCGTAACCGCCTGCATCTTGCGCTGGCGCTCAAAGAGGAGGGTAACGTGCTGCTGCTCGACGAGCCGACCAATGACATTGACGTGAACACCCTGCGTGCTTTGGAGGAAGGATTGGAGAGTTTTGCCGGTTGCGCTGTGGTCATCTCGCACGACCGCTGGTTTCTCGACCGCATCGCTACGCACATTCTCGCTTTTGAGGGCGATTCCAACGTATATTTCTTTGAAGGTTCGTATTCCGACTACGAAGAAAATCGCAAAAAACGCCTCGGCGATGACACGCCCAAACGCATAAGGTATAGAAAATTAACAGTGTAATGTAGTGAATATGAATTTTATAACATAAACAAATGAAAAAAATATTTTTAATGTTAGCCGCAGCGGCTTTAATGTTCGGATGCAACAGTTATAACCTGTCCATCAACGGGACGGTGGATGGCGTTGCAATAGGAAAAGTGTATCTGCACAAGTTCAACAACAAAATGTTTCAGTTGATAGACTCGGCTGAGATTGTGAATGGCGCGTTTGTAGTGAAAGCCAACGTTGAAACGCCGGAAATATACGGTTTGTCGTATGGGAAAAAGTCGCCCTATATGATTTTTACGGATGGCAACCCCTTGACGGTGAAGTTGGACACAAACTACAACCACCAACAAACGGTTGTCAGCGGTTCGCTTCTTCAAGAACAATTCGATCAAATTAAAACGAACTACGATGACCTGAATATTGAGGAATATATTACTCAATATCCGGCTTCTTTGGTGTCCGCTTACGTGTTGTATCGTTTTTTTTCGTACAGATTGAGCGCAGAAGAACTGCGACATGACGTGTCGTTGTTAGATAAATCTTTGCAAAACACTCAATACGTGAAGACCATCAGTGAGTTGATAGAGATTTATGAAAGTGTAGCCATCGGCAAAACAGCCCCCGACTTCACTGAAAACAATACGGAAGGGTATCCTGTTAAATTATCGGATTTGTACGGTAAAAGTTATATTTTGCTTGATTTTTGGGCGTCGTGGTGTCCGCCCTGCCGTCAGGAAAATCCTAACATTGTGGCGCTCTACAACCAATATAAAGACAAAGGCTTCAATATTCTGGGCGTTTCTTTGGACAAATCAAAAGAACGCTGGCTGAAAGGCATTCATGACGACAATTTAACATGGACTCACGTATCCGACATACAGTATTGGAATAGCGCAGCAGCAAAACTATACGGCGTGCGGGCTATACCGTCCAATTTCCTGTTGGACAAAGATGGCGTCATCGTTGGTAAAAATCTCAGAGGCGAAGATTTGAAAAACAAATTGGCAGAGTTGTATCAATAATCTTTGACTTACCAAAACATTGTCAGCGGCAGGCAAAGACTTAATCCAACGTTTTTGTAGTGCAGATTCTCAAAACCGACAAAAACACCGATACGCATTAACAGGTCAAGCGAGTAGCCTAATTCTGTATAGTGCAGTTCTTCTGGCGTGTAGAGGTAATTGACTTGCAAACTTTCGTTAAACAGTCTGTTGCTGAAAAAGGGCAGAAATTTCAGCGCCAAGTAAGGCGTACTGAAATTGGCATGAACTTCCACAAATCCGTTGCTTGTGCTGTATTGGTAAAAATCAAGCAGGCTGAACCGGCTCAGTTCGGGCGAACGGATGGTGGCTATTTCCATTGTGCTGAAATGCCTGAAATCGGGGAAGTACAGTTGACGTTTGTTGACGAACTTCCCGCCGCGGACTTGGTAGTTGAAATGCTGCATCACCCCGGTATTGATATTCTGGAAAATGCTTGCGCTGATTTGGTCGTAATCGCTGCTACCACCCCAAAGCGCCACCCCTTTTTGCCAGCCTGCCGCAAAGGTGGGAAAATCCGACCGCATCATCCGCTTGCGGTTGTCCCTGCCTATCCGATAGTAATGACGCGGCGTGTAACTAAGATTTACATTGAAGGCGAGGTGTTGATGCGCAGGTATCGGGGCTGTTATTGCTTCATTGAGCGGCTGGTTAGGACTGTAATCCCTGCTATTGTTGTAAAAAAACGAATAATTGCTGATATTTTCAAGGAATGTGCGCTTTTCATACAACAGGTCGGTATATAATTGCAACCCGTTGGCTATGTCAATCGTGTTGCTCGCCTTGATAAACCGGTTGTCGTACAGTTTGAGATAGTTGCGCCTGAAAAACAGCGATGCTACGGTATTTTCAAACGGGTGCATCCCTTTTTGTCCTGCAAAATCTGTTGTCCGGCGTCCTGCGGAAAGCGAGGCATATCCGCGGTGCAAGGGCGAGTAGGTAAGTTCCGCATTCACATTCCACATTACTGTTTTGCGATTGATAGCCCAAACGGCTTCGGGCGTTATGGAAAAACGTTTTTCATTGGCTTTTTCTGCAAAATCCTTGTAATAAGTGATTTTTTCGCCTATATAAAACCCGTCCACCGTGTTAAATCCCGCTTTGGATGGTTTTATCCCCGGATATTTCAAGTTTCCCGCCTTTCCCAATGACACGCTACCCCCGCGCCATGCGTTGTTCGCTGGCGGGTACATTGCCATATCCGGTCTCATCGGTGGCTTTAACGTCTTCTTTGCAGAATCTTTTTTGTTCGGTTTCAGATTCAATTCCTTATATGCTTTCAGTTCGTCTGTCATCAGCGGCACAGGGCGCATTTTTGCCCAATAGGCGGTGTCAGTTTGACGGGCGTTGCTGTCCACTTCCACCTTGTAATCATCATAGTAATCGTCGGTCAGATTGAGGGATTTCTCTTTGGGTTTCTCGTTTTCCGCGTTTTTTTGCATCAACTTTGCCAATCTGTATGCGTCGCGGTTGGATAAATCTTCTTGCGAAAGTATTTTTTCTATCTTTTTATTGTTTTTGTCCTGAGCCGTTTTTTTGGCAGGGGTAGGCGAGGGGGCAACCACAATTTGAGCCGTTTGGCGTTGTTGTTCGGCGGATTTCAGAGCGTCAGGCTTGTGTAAAGCCGTATTTTCGGTAATATTGAGGTATTTCAATGACGAAATATAGCGAAAATCGCCCTTGTTGCCGAGTATTGAACCCGCAAAATCAATGCGGTGGCTCACCGGCAGCCATACATTCTCACCCACCTCGCCGAAATTAATCTGTACCCTGAATTTGCCGCCGATAACAAATTCGCCCGACAAATCCATATTATGCACATTCCAGAAATTGTCCGCAATATAGATATATCCCGTAAATAACTGTTTCCCTTTATGGCTCGGGGTAATGCGTATCTTGTAAATGATGCGTCCGTTTTCCTCGCTGAAACCCTCGTAGGTGAACCGATAATGCGCAAAAGCACTTGTCGAAAGCGGCGAAATATACGGCAGAACAGCATTAGCGTCATATACGCTGATGGTTATCATTTGCAATGCCTCTGCCACTTCTTTGTTTTCAGGAAGATTGCCTGTTTTTTTGAGCACTTTTTGCTTGTATTTGTTCGGTGCGGTAAATTTTATCTCGTTCACCGATTCTTCCGTGTAAGTGTTGCCTTCCTTGATGCCCGCCAATTGCTCTTTTGCCATGCGTTTCACAATCGCCGCTATTTTGATGATATGCACCGAGCCTTTCAGATACAGTTCCGCCTCGTAATCTTTCACTTGATTCATGTAGTAAGGCGACATGGCAATAGCCCTTCGCATAATGTTGTAAGCGGGGTCTTCACGCTTGTTGTAAACCACTACTTCCTCTATTTCAAAGATTTTTTCTTTCATGACAATGTTCAACAGGGTGACGCCTTGCCCGACAGTAACGTTGTGAGTGACAGGTTCGTATCCCATTGACTGAAAGAGGCAGGTGTAGTTTCCGGCAGGGATTTTCAGTTCGTAGTAACCATCTTCATTGGCAGTGGTTCCTTGTCGTAATTCTTTGATATATAATGAAGCGCCGGCAATCGGCTCGCTGTTTTCGCCGGTTATATGTCCCTTAATTCCTTGTGCCTGTGCGAGGGAAAGGAAGAAAAAAAGCAAAACGCCTGTTTGCAGGATATATGTGTAGTAACGTTCTTTCATGGTTTTGTTTTCCAAG
>JAISKR010000135.1 GCA_031260845.1 Bacteroidales bacterium | reverse complement strand
CATTTCCGGCATTTGAAGATCACTGATGATCATATCAGGAAAATTTCCGGCTTCTAAATATTCAAGCCCTTCTTGTCCATTGGGCAAACAAATGACGTCAAAATCCTGTTTTAGGATTTTCTCTAAGATAAATCGAATGCTTATCTCGTCATCAATCACTAAAATTTTTTTCTTACTTTTGTACATAACACTTTTTTCTTCTGTGTTATCAGTATATACGTTAAGACCTTTTAAAAGTTTCATTTTTTTTGAGAAAATACGAAATTTAGAAATAAAAATTGGCTTAAAAATTTGGTATATAAATCATTAAAGTTTTTTACCTTTGCACAAAATTTAGGTTAAATATATGAATAATATCTGGATTAAAAAAATAAAAGAATTAAAAAAAGGAAAAAATGCAATTATTTTGGCGCATTACTATCAGGAATCTGAAATACAGGATATTGCTGATTTTGTAGGTGATAGCCTTGCGTTGGCACAAAAAGCGATGGACACCAAGGCGGATATTATCGTGCTGGCGGGGGTACACTTTATGGCAGAAACTGCAAAAATTCTCAATCCTGCCAAAAAAGTGTTGCTTCCGGCGCCCGATGCGGGTTGTTCGCTGGCTGATTCCTGTCCTGCCGACGCTTTCGAGGATTTCGTAATGGCGCATCCGGAATACACCGTTGTGTCTTACGTTAACACGACTGCGGCTGTGAAAGCCCTGACAGACATAGTTTGTACATCTTCCAATGCTCTGCAAATCATCGAATCGCTGCCCAAAGACGAAAAAATCATCTTTGCGCCCGACCGAAATCTGGGCGATTACATCAAACGGCTGACCAACAGAGAGATGCTGATTTGGAACGGCGCCTGCCATGTACATGAGGCGTTTTCGCTTGAACGGATATTGGAATTGAAGAAGCAACATCCTGAGGCAAAGATTCTTGCCCATCCGGAATGTCCGAAACCTGTACTGATTGTGGCAGACCATATCGGCTCAACGGCGGCTTTGCTTAAATTTTCGCAAACCGATACCGCCCAAACCTATATAGTGGCTACCGAATCGGGCATCCTGCACCAGATGCAGAAGGCAAGCCCTGCAAAGACGTTCATTCCCGCACCGCCCAACGATTCCACCTGCGCCTGCAACGACTGCCGGTACATGAAATTGGTAACGCTGCAAAAAATTTACGATTGCTTGGAAAACGAAAGCCCCGAAATCATTTTGGATAAGGATTTATGCGCCAAAGCCGAAAAATCCATCCTCAGAATGATGGAAATTTCAAAAAAACTGAAATTGATTTAGGTTTTTATTACCTTTGTGGCGTAAGCGAAATGTCATGATGAAGCAGATGAATACAAACCGTTTTATTCCAACCCATTGTTCATGGTCTCTGGGCGCAACAGTCTTTCTGTTGGCGTTGCTTGTTGACGGCAATGCCCAAACCATCAACCAGATAAACCCAAACGGGTACAACAAGATTTATTACCCCAACGGAAAAATATCCAGCGAAGGACCCATGAGCGAAGGGAAACCCGACGGCTACTGGAAAACCTACTACGTGACGGGCATCATGAAATCGGAAGGCAACCGTCGCAACAATCTGTTGGACAGCACTTGGGTGTTTTACGCCGAAACGGGCGATACCGCCGAAATCATCCATTACATAGCCGGAAAGAAAAGCGGCTATTACTACACCTTCGACGATATTACCGAAAAAAACAGTGTGAGCGTACACTACCTGAAAACAAGGGACTTATATGTGGACGACAAGAAAGAAATGCAAGGGCTTGTTTATTTTCCTTCGGGGAAAGTCAAAATGGTGACTTTGTACAAAAACGGCAAACGACAGGGAACAGCGAAGGAATATGACGAAAACGGAATGGTGATAACCGTGTTCGAGTACCGCAACGACTACATGATTTCGCGCGAATATATCAACCGGTTGGATGCGAAAGGTCAGAAAACCGGCTTATGGCAAACTTTTCACGACAACGGCGCCGTGAAAGAGGAAAATATGTACAAAGACGGTGTGCTCGACGGAACTTCCCGTCTTTATTCCAACATAGGTAAAATGTTGAGTGACAGAACTTACAAAGAAGGAAATATTATTGACGACGGTATTCTTGAAAAGGCGGAAGCAGAGGAAATCATTGAATACTACAAAGATGGCGTGACGATGAAGCGGAAAGGTATTTATCTCAATCAGGTACCCATCGGGATGCACATTTTCTACAATAATAAAGGGATAGCCGAAAAGGGAATACGCTACAACGAAAACGGGGTGAAGACAGCCGAAGGTGCTGTTAATGAGGCTGAAAAACGCGCAGGCGAATGGAAAGTGTATTTTGAAACGGGCGAAGTGAAAGCCAAGGGCAATTATCTGAATGACAGGCAAAACGGTGAATGGGATTTTTATTATTCCGGTGGCGTGACGGAACAAATCGGTACTTTTGCCAACGGCGTTATGGAAGGCGAATGGAAATGGTTTAACAGCAAAGGAACTCTTCTTCGCGAAGAAACCTATCAGGGTGGCAGTTTAAATGGTATGTCGGCACATTATTCAGACAGCGCCACTCTCATTGCAAAAGGCGCTTACGCCCAAAGCGAACGCGAGGGAAACTGGTTGATTAACGCAGGCGACGTGCGCGAGGAAGGCGATTTTATTGCCGGTGCAAAAAACGGAATCTGGAAAACCTTCTATGACAACGGAAAACTCTATCACAAAGGCTTTTTTGTGCAGGGTAACCCTAACGGGCGGCACGATTTTTATTACCCCGACGGTACGCTCAAAGAAGAACAATACTACGCCAACGGGCGGCGCGAAGGCAATTGGAAAAAATACAACGAAGACGGCAGCCTGTTTTTGACGATTACATACCGGAATGACGAAGAAGTTCGCATCAACGGAATCAGAATCGATAAAAAATAAATCACAATCTTGATGAATGCCCTAACGGGCAAAAAGGTGAAGAGATATGGCGTTTTCTATTGATATGTATGCCCTGACGGGCAAAATTCCCGTAGGGAATCCATATCAATAGAGAGCATGAACAAACCTTTGTTTCTATTGCCCGTTAGGGCATTCACAGAGGTAGTAAATTCGGTATTCATTATACCATTATATTAATGTATTAAATTGTCAACTGTCAATTATCAATTGTCAATTTTTCACTCGCTGTCTTTCATTCGCTCGGCGTTTTCTTCCATTTGCAACTTGTCAATCAATTCCTGAATATCGCCGTCAACGATGGCGGGGAGGTTGTACAGCGTCAGGTTGATGCGGTGGTCGGTGACGCGGCTTTGCGGATAATTATATGTCCGTACTTTTGCCGAGCGGTCGCCGGTGGAAACCATCGTTTTGCGCTTGGACGCTATTTCATCCAAATACTTCTGATATTCAAGATTGTAGATGCGGGTACGGAGTTCGACTAACGCCTTGTCGAAATTCTTGATTTGCGATTTTTCGTCTTGACACTGCACCACGATGCCCGTAGGGATATGCGTCAGCCGAATGGCGGAATAGGTAGTATTGACCGACTGTCCGCCGGGACCTGACGAGCAGAAAATATCCTTGCGTATATCGTTCATGTTCAGTTCAATGTCAAATTCACCCGCTTCGGGAAGCACCGCCACCGTTGCCGCAGAAGTATGCACCCGCCCCTGCGTTTCGGTTTTGGGAACCCGCTGAACGCGATGCACACCCGATTCGTATTTGAGCGTTCCATATACTTTCGCGCCGGTAATGCTCATTACCACCTCTTTGAATCCACCCGATGTGCCGGGTGAAAAACTCGTCACTTCCACTTTCCATCCTTTATCCTCGCAAAAACGGCTGTACATTCTGAACAGGTCGCCTGCAAAAATGCTGGCTTCGTCGCCGCCTGTGCCTGCG
>JAISKR010000111.1 GCA_031260845.1 Bacteroidales bacterium | reverse complement strand
AAATTCGCCTGCCGTGAAACCGACAGTAGAATATGACTTGGCAACCGAAGCCGGAAAAGAATATGTATTAGTTACTCATTAAATTTATCTGAATATGTTAAAAGGAATCAGCCCGTTAATATCGCCCGACTTGCTAAAAATCTTGTCGGAAATGGGACATGGCGATGAAATTGTTTTCGGCGACAGCAATTTTCCTGCCGCCTCTCACGCGCAACGCTTAGTGCGGTTGGACGGACACAGTATCACCGCGCTGTTAGACGCGATATTGCCGCTTTTCCCGTTGGACTATGCCGTTGATTACACTGCTGTGTTGATGACCTTTCGCGGCGACAAAGAACCTGCGGTGTGGAATGCCTATAAGGCAAAGTTGGGCGCTTACCCCGATGGCAACAAGACATTCCTGACACTTCCGAAACCGGAATTTTATGAACGCGCTACCAAGGCGTATTGCGTGGTAGCCACCAGTGAATATGAAGGTTTCGCCAACTTGATTCTTCGCAAAGGCGTCATTAGAGAGAACGAAATAAAAACAATAAATAAATAATAATTTTTTAACGTATGAAATGTAGCAAATTTTTAGGATGGGCGGCTGTGATGCTGTTGACTGCCACATTACCGGCACAAGCCCAGAAAAAAGCCACGACAGTCCCCTTTGGTCACATCAACCCGGGCGATATACCGCAAAGGGTGATTTCCCATCAAGACCCGCAGCCGGGTTCGATAACGATATACGGACCATACTCGGCAGACGTCAATTCCATTCGCAAACACAAATGTCCGGAATGGTTTCTTGATGCCAAATTCGGTATGTTCATCGACTGGGGGATTTATTCCGTTCCCGGATGGGCGCCCAAACAGGAAGAAGGCAGTATGTATCCCGATGGCTACCTGAACCACATTACCCATCGCGAAGCAGACATAGCATATCACGAGAAAACTTGGGGAAAAGATTTTCAACAGGACGATTTCATTCCCCTGTTTACCGCCGAAAACTACAAACCGGAATGGTTGGCAGAATTGGCGCAAGACGCCGGCATGAAATACATTATCCCCTTCTGCAAGCACCACGACGGATTTTGCCTCTGGCCCAGCAGTTACACCGGTCGCAACGCCCTGCAAATGGGACCTCACAAGGACTTGATTCGCCCGTTGGTGAACGAATGTAACAAACTCGGACTGAAATTCGGGTTCTATTTTTCCGTTGAGGAATGGCGCACGCTCATGATTGATAACGGCGTGAAGAAAGTGCGTAAATGGAATGAACCCCCGCTGCCTTACGAGCCGACAGCCAAATGTATCAAAGAAATGCTGAGCGGTAAATATTTTATCGAAGGCGACTTCTTTGCCGACTATATCGCACCGCAAGCCAAAGAGTTTATCAATATGTACGACCCTGACATTCTGTGGTTTGACGGCGAATGGGATTATACGATGGAAAGACAGCACACCACCGACATCATCTCTCACTTCTTCAACCATGCAGAGGGACGTAAGGAAGTGGCGCTCAATGACCGCAACGGGCAGAGTCGCCACAAGATTGGCGATTTCTTCACCAGCGAGTATCATTCCCTCACGCAAGACCAAAAACTCACGCATCCTTGGGAAGAAAACCGCGGCATCAGTCAGTCGTTTGGCTACAATTGGCAGGATACCGAGGAAAATGTGTTGACTGTGGATGAATTTATTGACTTGTTTGTACGCACGGTAAGTGAAAACGGAAATTTATTGTTGATTGTCAATCTCGACGGAAAAGGCGGATTGCCCGAAGTGCAGGAACGCCGCTTGCGCGAAATAGGAAAATGGCTGAAAGTGAACGGTGAAGCGATTTACAGTTCGCGTCCATGGCTGGTTCCCAATGAAGAAGACGGCAAAATTCGTTTCACACAAAGCAAAGACGGCAGCGCGGTGTATGCCATTTGCACCGATTTCCCGCAAGGCGAAATAAAACTCAAATCGCTTTATGTAGGACCGAAAACCAAAATCACGATGCTTGGAGCCGGCGAGGAAGAACTGAAATGGGAACTTCGCCCCGGTGGATGGAGCGAAAAAGACCTCTGGGTGACGATTCCCCCTTCGCTGTACGACAAACGCAAAAACGAATATGCGTGGGTGTTTAAAATCTCGTTGGATTAAGTATCAATGGGATGAAGCACGTTTTTTTGTTAATCCTTTTTTGTTGCGCTCTGCCGGTTTTGGCAAACGAGAAATTGCCGAAATTGGCGGGCGACGGCATTTTGGATGATACAAAAGCCATTCAAGCCTTGTTGGATACGAAAGCCTCAGTGGTCTATCTTCCGCCCCCCAAGAAACACTACGTTATCAGCCAATCGCTTCGCATACATTCCGACCAGACGCTGAAATTAGACGCCGCTACGGTGATTCGTCTGTCCGACAATGCCAATGACTATATGCTGACCAACGACAATTTGGAAGGCGGCAACAAAAATATTGTCGTTTCGGGCGGTATTTGGAACGGAAACAACGTTGGCGTGCATCATGCGAAAGGAGAACGCAACGGTGCAAGTCCGCGTGATTTCTTCATCGGAAGCGTTTTTATCCTGATGAACGTGGAGAACCTGCGCATCGAACATCTCACCGTCAAAGACCCTGAAAAATTTGGCATCCATATTGCTGCCTGCTGCCAATTTACGGTGAACGACATCACTTTTGACTACAACGCCAAAGAATACAATATGGACGGCGTGCATTTGCAGGGCGGATGCCGTTTCGGACGGGTGACTAACCTGAAAGGAAACACTTATGACGATATGGTGGCGCTGAATGCCAATGACGGCGAGTATTGGGAGATTACCCAAGGCGCAATCACCGACATTCAGATAGATGGAATATGGGCGTCAAATTGTTTCCGCGCCGTTCGCTTCCTTTCGACAGGATCGCCCGTTAAACGCATCAGTATTTCCAATATTTTCGGTTCGTATTTTACCAACGCCATTGCCTTCACGCATTGGCGAATGGCGCTCACCCAGCCGCCGCGCTATGAGGACATCACCATTCAAAATGTTTTTACAGCCAAGGTAACGGATGAGGAATGGCTGAACAAACTGAATCGAAGCCCCGACGGATACGCCATTATCGGCATTGAAGGATTGATGGAATTTAATAACCTGACTGTTTCCAACGTGTCCCGCACTGAATGGCTGCCGGGAGCCGCGCCAACCATCCATATTCAGCAGGGTACAGTGATTGAAAGCCTGCATTTGAGCCATATCCGGCAAACAAATATGACAAACACGCCTCTTACTTTCATGCACAACGACGCCACGATTCTGCATCTTTTCATTGATGGCGTGGTGATTAGCGAGAAAAATACCGACCTGTATGTCCCCGTCATCGGCGACGGGCGAACACTTCACCGCCACGGCGAGTTTACCCTGTTGGGAAATCAGGAAGTGACAGACGAAATCGAACGGGCAAAAGACGAAGTACGCACCAAGCCTAAACAAGGAATGGTTCTGTAAAAAAACAAAACTATGATACCTACGAAATGTTCGTAGATCTACGAACATTTCGTAGATGATATGTATTGTATTGATTGCATTTATATTGTGCAAATAT
The DNA here is from genome assembly GCA_031260845.1 of Bacteroidales bacterium. Taxonomy (GTDB): domain Bacteria; phylum Bacteroidota; class Bacteroidia; order Bacteroidales; family UBA4181; genus JAIRLS01. The sequence goes on along the minus strand of JAISKR010000111.1, from coordinate 321 downwards.
TTTTTTGGTTGTAAAAAATGAATTATATTTACTACCTTTGTTTTTTAAATTGAAATGAAAAAAATACCGTTTTTAAGTATTTGTATCTTTCTGCCTTGCCTTGTTTTCGGACAAAAGCAGGCGGTGGACTATGTGAATCCGTTTATCGGAGCGAGTACCAATGTTGAAGCCGCCGGAGCGCATCATGGTTTGGGCAAAACCTTTCCGGGGGCGGCGTTTCCTTTCGGAATGGTGCAGGTTAGCCCCAACACCATCACCGGAGGCGACAATGGTCCGGGTTACAGTTACGAGCATACCACCATTGAAGGCTTTGCTTTTACG
>JAISKR010000360.1 GCA_031260845.1 Bacteroidales bacterium | reverse complement strand
ATGGGGCACAGACCGGTAAATTCGGGACAGTTGAAACGCACCCAGTAATCGTTGTCGGGATGCGGATTATCGAAAGTTTCCAATAATGAAGCGTCGTATCCGAATTTGTAATCGGTTTTCTTTCCTAAGGCTTGAAGTGGCATATTTTTAAAATTTAAAGTTTCATCACTTCGCCGGTGAGCAGTTTCAGTGCCGTTTCTGCCACTTTGGCATTAAACACTGCCACAATCATCCGGTTGGTGGAATTGATATAACTGCGTTGCACGTCGCGAAGTTCGATAGCCGAAATGGCGCCGAATTTGTAACGCTGTATGGAAATATCCAAGTTTTCGGCGGCAAGTTTGAGGTTATCGGCTTCAAAAGCCGCTAATTTGCGGTTCACCTCATACGCGCTGAATGCCGTAGCCACTTGCGCTTCAATTTCTTTTTGTATCTCTTCGTAGCGCAGGTCGGCTGCCTCTTTTTCCAACTGTGCGTTTTTGATTCTGCGGCTGATATTCATCCCGTTAAACAGCGGCACACTCGCGGTAACGCCGTAATTGAAGGTTTGCGATTTTTGTGTTTCAATCATTCCCGTTCCGTTTTTCTGGTCGGTCAAGGTGTAGGCAGACGTCAGGCGGACTTGCGGGTAACGCTCGCCCTGTATCGCTTTCAGTTCAAAGGTGGACACGTTGACCGACATACGAGAGAGCGTCACGTCAGGGTTTTCGGCGAGCGCTTTGTCGTGTATCTTCCCGTAATTGAGGGTTTGGTCAATCACGATGGAATCGGAAGCCGCGAAATGGGTGATAATATCGCGTGTCAGCAATCTGTTGAGCCGTATTTTGGCGCTTTGCAGGTCACCTATTTGCTGTATATACGATGCAGTGTCGGCATTGTAGTCCACCTGTGCCGACAGCAAATCCACTTTCGATACTTTTCCGCCCTGAAAAAGGTCGTTGGCGCTTTGCATTCGCTGGCGCGATATTTGCAGGATATGTTGCAGGGCGGCAATCTGCTGTTGCTGGCTCACAATGTCAAAGTAGGCATTGATAATGGATGAAACGGTCAGTTGTATCTCTGCTCGCAGGTTTTCTTCACCCATCTTTTCCAACTCTTTCAGTCGGTTGTAGTTGGCAAACATGGTCAATCCGTCGAAAACAGTCCAGTTGAGCGCAATGTTTGCGTTTCTATTGCTCGATTTGGCGCCTGTGCGGTCTTGGTCGGGACGGTTCAGGTCGGGAAAATAGTGCATATTGCTGTTGGCAATGCTTGGCGTCACGGTTCCGTTGAGGGTAACCGACGGCAACATTCCGGCATTGCCGATAGTGGCGTTGTTGCTGCTCTCTTGTTCGCTGTTGCGTGCCAGCAGAATGCTGTAATTCTTTTCCAATCCCTCTGCTATGGCGTCCATCAGAGTGACAACCGGCAAATCCCCGCTATCGAGAATGAATTTTTGCTCTTGTGCCCGCGAATAAATACAAACACAAAGCATCAAAACTATCAGAATCTTTTTTTGCATCAAAATCAACATTTTATACCTCATTATTCGTTTGTCAGATAATCTTCTTCCCGGATAATCACCCGTTTTTTCGCTGTCAGGAAGGTGTACATCACCGGCACAATGAACAGGGTGAGAATGGTGCCGAAAAACATTCCGCCAACCACTGCAATACCCATGGATACGCGGCTTTCAGCGCCTGCGCCCAACGCCAACGCGATAGGCAATATGCCGAAAATGGTTGCCAAACTTGTCATTAATATGGGGCGCAAACGTGAAGCGGAAGCGTCCAACACTGCCTTGTAGATGGAATATCCCATATCCCGCCGCTGATTGGCAAATTCGACAATCAGAATGCCGTTTTTGGTAATCAGTCCTATCAACATGATGATACCTATTTCGCTGAAAATGTTGATGGTCTGGTCGAAATACCAGAGCGAGAGCAAGGTTCCCACCAAAGCCATCGGCACGGAAAACATGATGACCAAGGGGTCGCGGAAACTCTCAAACTGCGCCGCAAGAATCAGATACACAAGCACTAACGCTAACAGGAACGCAAAATAGATGCTGTTGGAACTTTCGGCTAATTCACGTGCCTGCCCCGACAGTTCGGTCTTGAAAGTGTCGTCTAATACGTCGCCTTTGATTCGGTTCATCTCATCTACCGCGTCACCCAAGGAAAAGCCCGGCGCCATCGTTGCCGACACCGTTGCCGACACATAGCGGTTGAAACGGTACAGCGACGGGGTGTTGCTTTTGATGGTATCCGTCAGCAGGTTGTCCAACTGAATCATTGCGCCGTTGGCATTTCTGACGTACAAAGCCGGCAGTTTGTCGGGTTGATTGCGGTCTGTCTTGCTCACTTCTTCAATAATCTGATATTGCTTGCCGTTCATGGTGAAATACCCGATGCGTTGCCCGGCATACGCCAATTGCATGGTTTGCGCTATCGCTGTGGTGGACACATTCAGCAATCGCGCTTTTTCGCGGTCTATATGCACCACTAATTCAGGTTTTGTGAATTTCAGATTAACGTCTGAGAACGAAAAAATAGGGCTTTTCTGTACCTCGTCCATAAAAGCGGGCAGTATTTCCCGCAGTTTGCCTATTGAATTGGCTTGAATGACGTATTGTACGCCCTGTCCGGCTCTGCGGTCGCCAATAGTAGGGTCTTGCGTAATCTGAATCTTGCCTTTGGTCATGTTGCGGGTGTCCCTGCTGAGTTTGTCGGACAGCGCCTGTTGCGAGCGGTTGCGCTCTTTCGGGTCTATGAGGAAAGTACGGACAAAGGCGCCGCCATTCCTCACCTGAGCCTGACAACCAGACAGTTCGGGAACGGAATCCTGCACCATATCTGAAATTTCATCAACGTATTTAGTGAAATTCTCGTAGGATGAGCCTTCCGGCATACTTATCCTCAATGTGATGCGGCTGCGGTCTTCCAAAGGCGCCAATTCCGTTTTCAGATGGGTGAAAAGCAGCACAATTCCGCCAAACGCCAACACAATAATGCTTACCGCAATCCAGCGTGTGCGGATGAAGGAAGTGAGCAACTGGCTGTATCCCTCTGTAAGTCCCACGAAGAACTTTTCCGTCACGCGGTACAATTTGCCTTGCGAGGCGGAAGTGTTCAGAATTTTTGAACACATCATCGGCGTCAAACTTAAAGATACGAACGCGGAAATGATGACTGCGCCTGCAATTGCTATGCCAAACTCGCGGAAAAGCCTGCCGGTCATACCACTCAGAAACACCACCGGCATAAAAACGCACACCAACACCACTGTGGTGGAAAGGATGGCAAAGTAAATCTCTTTCGAGCCTTTGAAAGCCGCTTCAATAGGCGTCATTCCTTCCTCTATTTTCACGAAAATATTTTCCATCACCACAATAGCGTCGTCCACCACCAAGCCGACCGCCAGCACGATGGACAGCAAAGTGAGTACATTGATGGAAAAACCGCAGACGTACATGATGAAAAACGTGCCAATCAAGGAAACCGGAATGGCGATGATGGGAATCATCGTGGTACGCCAACTTCGCAGGAAGAAAAAGATGATGATTACCACCAAAATAAAGGCGATTAAGATGGTTTCTTCCACTTCTTCAATGGAATTGCGCACAAAATCGGTGGTGTCCATGACGATCTTCGCCTTTATGTCCTCCGACATATCCAGCATGATTTCATTCAACCTCTGACGGAAACGGTCGGATATTTCCAGACTATTGGCGCCCGATTGAGGAAGAACTGCAATGATACAACAAGGTTCGCCGTTATATTTAGTGATTGCCTTTTCATCTTCCGCCGCCAAAGTAGAATATCCGACGTCGGACAGTTTGATCGGTACGCCGTTTACTTCTTTAATCACTAAGCTTTCAAATTCTTCGGGCGTCCTCAGCAGTCCTAATGTCCGCACCGTAAGATTGATTTTGGTGCCTTCAATAAGTCCCGATGGGAGTTCAACGTTTTCGGCGCTAATCAGTGAACTGATTTCGGCGGGAGTAAGTCCGTAGGCGGCTAATTTACCGGGGTCGAGTGTTACACGAATCGCATAGCGTTTTTCACCGAAAATCATGATTTCGCTTATTCCGGGAATGGTTTGCAGCCGTTCCTTGAAGGTACGGTCGGCGATATACGACAATTCCAACGGTGTTTT
>JAISKR010000302.1 GCA_031260845.1 Bacteroidales bacterium | reverse complement strand
GCTACGACTACTTTTTGACCAGCGGCCACATTGGGGGCGCCGCATACGATTTGTTGCGGAATGCCGTCTCCCAAATCAACGGTTGTAACGTGTAGGTGGTCGGAGTCGGGATGCGCCTCACAAGTCAGGACTTTTCCTATTACCAATCCTTTGAGACCGCCTTTAATGGTTTCGACTTCTTCGATGCTTCCGGTTTCTAATCCAATGGAAGTCAGGGCGGCAGATAGCTCTTCGGGAGTCAACGAGAAGTTGATATAATCTTTCAGCCAATTATATGAAATGTTCATTTTTTTATTAAATTTCGGAAATAATCGACAAAAGTAGTAAAAAAAGTCGAAAGTAAAAAGCAATAAACGGAAAAGATTGAGGCCGTCGGAGCAAACACACATTTTGGTCGGAGCAAATGCCCCGTTTGCTCAGACCAAATGAGGTATTCGGTCAGACCGAATGCTGTGTGTCTATATAGAGACAGAGTGTGTGTCTATATAGGGATCTAATATTACGCAGAGGGGGATAACTTCAAACAATTGGTTGAATAGGAGTCACAAAGGTAAAAAGAATTCTTCTAAATACAAAGCATTTTTGATTAAATAATCATTTAGGCGATAGGTGAAGGGCGAAAGGTAATTAATATTTTCCTCCTGAACCGCCATGACTGCTGCCTGACGAACTGGTATGGGAACCTCCGCCCGAACTACTACTACTCTCTTTGGGCTTTGCGGTCATGCTAATTGTCGAGTACAAAAAACGGTCGGCGCTTTCGTTGAACTGAAGGCTTCCTGCGACGATATAGGCTCTTGCCTGTTTGTCGCCCCTTGCTGTATTCAATTGGTGTTTCCACACGGTTACTATACCCAAAGCGATTAGAAAAGCCAATACCCATCCTCCAATGATAAAGAGAGTTATGCTATTGGAAAAAGAACTCAAATGCTTTCCGTCTGTAGCCAATTGGAGATATTTTTCCACATCGTCCATAAAGGCGTTGTATGCACCGGCGGGATTATCCTTTTTCAGATAACCGACAATGTTTTCGCCGGTTTTTTCAAGGGCGTACGTGTTAAAAATGGTCTCGCCACCTAATTTACCTTTACCGAAAGTACTGATATGCCAGTCGCGGGTTTCCGTTACTTGCAACAGCAGCGCACCGCCGGTTTCATTTTGAAAGCCGTTGTAATCGAAAAAATCGTCGGCGTAATCCATTGGCTCTGCATCGCCTATATTTGTTTCGGTAACAATAACAATATTAAAATCGTAAGCGCTTTTAACGGCGGCGATCCGTGCTTGAAGGGCGGCAATTTCATCTGCGCTTAAAATGCCTGCATTGTCAAAAACCTGTTTTTCTTGCGAAAAAGCAAGAATAGGTAGAAACAACAGGAAAACAAGTATCTTTTTCATATTACATTCTTTAATAAAGTTAAAACTAAAGTAAGAATACAACCTGCTACGGCGGTAATGCCGAACAGATATTTTTTGTATTTCCCTTTGTCCATCGGCAGTTTTCCTATCAATTTACCGGTCTGTCCGTTCATGGCAAAAGTATAAATTTGACCCTGATACTTGGTATTCAGCATCCACACCGGAAACAGCGCGTAATGGACATTTCCTTTGGGTACCTGCACCGAAGCATTTTCTTTGGTTACCGTCTGGTAGCCAGTAACCGTTCTCCGAAATTCGGCTTCGATGGTTTCTTTGATTCGCTCGTTGGCGCGAGGCATAGCCGCTTCGGCATTCACATCAAATTTTTCCGCTAAATAACCCGAAAGGTAAGCGGTGTTGAATGGAACCATTTCGTTATAATTGAAAGGCTCAATGGAGTCCATATAAATGTCGTCCATTTTTTCAGATCCGTCTACCGGCACCTTTTGGAACGCGAGCGTGCCATTCCGTACAACGGAATAAAACTTAGTTTTCGTATAATTGTAATTACTGTCCGACCATACCCTTGTTTTTGTTGCTTTGTAGCGAATTTGAGCGTTTGCACCGGCATCGAAAAGCCAGAAAGGCACATACAAGGCGGTAATGCTGTCCATACGGCTTTCACTTTTGAACAGCGAAGGCAGTAGTTTTTTGCCTTGTTGAAATTTTTCCAATGCCGCCTTTGCCGCCTTTTTATCCAACTTAAAAGGAATCACAAAGTCGGGTTTCAGCATATCTTTTACTCGCTCCTGCACAATTTGGGTATTGCCGCAATAAGGGCAAACGGTGGCTACCGTGTTTTTGTCGCCGATAATTTCTGCGCCGCAAGAAGGACAGGAATTAGACGCCAAAGCATCTAACTCCTCTGTTCCCAAGCCGTCGACTCCGTATTTTTCCCAGCCATAGACATCTTCCTTTTGCTCGGCGACTTCTTTTTGATAATTCTGCAAGGCGCCTATCTCAAATTCCGCATCGCAGTAAGGGCACTTCATCTTTTGAGCGCCGCTGTCGAAACTGACCGCACCGGAACAATTGGGGCATTTGTATTCTTGTATTGCCATGGTTCTATATTTTTTAATAAAGGGCGCCCGCGGGCTTGGGTTTGCCGCAGTTGGCGCAGAACTTGCCACCATTTACCGTACCGCAGGAGCATGTCCATCCGGCAGTTGATTCAGGTTTGGGTTTTCCACATTCTGCGCAAAATTTGCCGGTGTTGCCTTTGTGTCCGCAGGAACAATCCCAACCGCCTACTGCTGTTGGTGCAGGTTGAGGTGCAGGTTGTTGCTGTTGTTGCGCCCCCATTGCATAGAGGTTTTGGGCGTTCATTCCTCCGGCGGCTCCTGCCATATTCATGCCCATAAAGGCCATGGCTGCTCCGCCTGCTCCTTGGTTTGCCGCAGCTGTTCTCATGGCGTCTGCCTGTGCGTTGGCTAATGTTGCCGCAGCAAGTGTCGGGTCGCGCATCGCCACAGTATATTGCATGGTTTTGATGCGTTCTTCGTCTTCCGGTGGAACAGATATGGAATTGATGTTGAAGCTGACTACCTCAATGCCACGTCCGTCTCTCCATTTTTTGGTCAGCACCTCGTTCAGTTTTTCCTTCATTTCAGAAGCATGGGCGGGAATGGCGCTGTAACGCAAGCCCTGTTCAGAAAAGGAACCAAAAACATCTTGCAAAGAACCTAAGATTTCGCTCTTTAACATACTGTCGATGTTATCGCGCGTGTAACTTTCTCGCACATTGCCGCATACAGCATAGAAAGCCGCCGGATTCACAATGCGATAAGAATATTCGCCGTTGCAACGCACCGATATATCCAACTTCAAATCGATTTTTTGGTCGATGACCATCAGAAATGGGATGGGCGTTTGCGTGCCATACTTGTTGCCCATGATTTCCTTGGTATTGAAATAATAGATACGATGCTGTTTTGCGGGAATACCGCCGTGTTTGATACGGTCGCCCATGGTTGACAACAAGCCTTTCAGTCCATTGCCAAAGCCACCGGCGAAAACGCTCGGCTCGGTTCCGGCTTCAAAGGTGTAAGTTCC
>JAISKR010000265.1 GCA_031260845.1 Bacteroidales bacterium | reverse complement strand
TCCATAGCCGTTACCACTGCTATTTGCGGGTACAGGCGCAGAAACGAGCGGTCGTATTCGTCTGCTTCGGCAACGACAAACGCGCTGCCCTCGTGCAGCAACAGATTGGTGTTGTAGTTCTTGGATATGCCGCCGAGAAAAGCGTCGCAACCCACGCCCGTTTCGGTGAGAATGTGTGCCGTCATCGTGGAAACGCTTGTTTTGCCATGCGTTCCCGATACGGCAATGGTCTTTTTGGCTTCGGAAATAACGCCCAGCGCTTCGGAACGCTTCATCAGGCGATAACCCTTGTCGCGAAACCAGTTCATTTCGCTGTGCGACGCGGGCACGGCAGGGGTATAGACCACCAATGTGCCGTCTTTATCGCTTTTGAACGAGTCGGGTATGGCGCTAAGGTCGTCGGTGTAGTGCACCGGAATGTCCTCTGCCACCAATGCCTGAGTGAGAGGCGTTTCCGTGCGGTCGTAACCGCACACCTCGCCGCCTTTGGCTTTGAAATACCTCGCCAAAGCGCTCATTCCAATGCCGCCAATGCCTATAAAATAATATTTATTCATTTGATTTATATTCGGTTAGTATTTGTTGGTTCTTTCAATCTATACAACTTACTCATATTTTCTACTTTCATCATTGTGTTGGATTGTAAATTAAAAACTTCGGCAACTTCGGCAAAACTTCGGCAAAACTTCGGCAAAAGGAATTTTTATGCAAATACAAATTTTGACAAATTTGTATCGCCCTTTTTTGTAAGGATATTACCGCCCTGCGCATTGGCAAAGCCGCATATCCATCGCAGGTATTCATCTTTCCAAATGGATTTGTATTCTATGTTTTGGTGTTCGGGCATAATCATTTTATATTATCCTAATTTATTTCCGATATCTACTGATATAACCTTCTTGTTTTAGCCGTTTTATCATTCTTTTAGACCTGTTTTATATGAGGATTGGCTTTTATCAAACAAATTTACAAGGTCACTATCTGCGTTTCGGCTACGTTCAATGACTGTCAATGTCCACCCGTGACCCCGCTTGTAAGCGGAACGTGGGGTACTGTGTACATTATTATGATTGTCTGTGGTCTGTCATGTGTTATTTTAATGAGCAGAACCTAAATCTTTATCTTGTTCTCTGCCTTCAATTAAAGAAGTAAGTTCATCGCAATAATATAATTTGCCGTCTTTTATTCTAAATTCTGCAATAACATGAGATTTTCCCTGCGCTCCGTCTTTCAATGTAATACTAATTATATGGTTTGAAAACAAAATTTCACCATCTTCAACCAATGTTAAAAATTCGACACTACATATACTGACTTTCGTTTTGAGTAATTTAATGTGTTGCGCAAACTCGTTGTATCCTAACGTTTTCCCATCAACGTGCTGAATGTAGGCAGTGTCAACATTTCTCCGAATAAAATCCTCATTAAATTCCGGTGATTCAAAAACATTTTTGAACAACTCTCTGATAAATTTTTTATTATCCATTTTTTAAATTTTTGTGCCCCTATTGAGGCGGTTTATAATTCAATTTTTAATTTCGCGGTCAGTAAACCACTCTCTGTCGCCCATTACCTTCATTAAGCAACAGCAAAACTGTTCTTCGTGTTCTATTGTCTTCTACAAAATAGAACATTTAACATTTTTCAGTCAATGTTCGCGACAGTGTCGCGAACATTTCATTTCCCATCAATCAACCCCGTCGCAATCTCTGCAATGCTTTGTGCGGCGTTGAATTTCGCTAATTTGCGGATATTTTCTGAAAGCGGTTCCAGCGTTTCCGGCTGTTGGACAGTGGCAATGGCGGTGTTCATCAGTTTGTCCACCGCTTCTTTGTCGGTAATCATGATGGCGGCATTCTTGTTTACCAGCGCCATGGCGTTCTTGGTTTGGTGGTCTTCCGCCACATTGGGCGACGGCACAAGGATACATGGCTTGCCGGTGATACACAACTCCGAAATGGTGCTGGCTCCGGCTCGCGAAATAACCAAATCGGCTGCTGCAAACGCCAAATCCATGCGGTTGATGAAGCGAAACACCTTTACCTGTGCTTGCCGTTTCTTTGCGGCGACTTCGCGATGGGCGCGGTCTTCAAACTCCGAGCCTGTCTGCCATATCAGATGAATGTCAGGCGGCAATGTGTCCAAACAGCCCAATACGCTCTTGTTGATGGTGCGTGCACCCAGACTGCCGCCAAGAACAAGGATAGTAGGCTTGTCGTCTGTGAAATCGAAGAACCGGATGCTTGCATCGCGCATGACGCTCTCTGTCATCTGCTCTCTTACAGGGTTTCCGGTAATCACAATCTTTCGCGCCGGAAAATACCTGTCCATATCCTCGTAGGCAACGCAAATTTTCTTTACCAAGCCTGACAAAATCCGGTTGGTGACGCCCGCATACGAGTTTTGCTCCTGTATGAGCGTTGGAACACCCCGCAAACCGGCGGCAAACAGCATGGGACCGCTGGCATAGCCGCCAACGCCAATGACCACGTTAGGACTAAACCGCCGGACAATGGATATTGCCTTGAACACACTGACTATTAGTTGATAAGCCACTTTGAAATTACGTAGCAAATGCTTTCTGTCAAAACCTCGCACCGGCAAACCGATGATTTTGTAACCTGCTGCGGGCACTTTTTCCATCTCCATCCGCCCTCTGGCGCCGACAAAGAGAATCCGCGTATCCGGATTTCGAGTTATTACTGCGTTGGCAATAGCAATAGCCGGGAAAATATGCCCGCCGGTGCCGCCTCCGCTGATGATGACATGGTGACCGGTGTTGTCACTCTTCGATTTCTTTTTCATGTTACAAATTGTTATGTATTGTTATACAATTGTGAGACGTTGTGATTCAATTGTGATTCGGTTGTGAGACGGTTGTTACGATTTAATACCATCAATTTGAATGTCATATTTATTCAACAAGCCTGTGATACCTGATAAAGAAAATTTTGCCTTTTTTATCCTGTTGATTTCAGGGTTGATGGAATAATTGTACGCTGTCCGAAAGTCGGCATTTATCAGCGTTGTGTTGCTGAACGCAGCCCTTGTGAGGTCGCAGTCATCAAACAGGGCGTCGGTCAAATCGGCTTCGGAAAAATCCGTTTCCTGCAATTGTGTGCGACTGAAAACGGTCTTTTTGATTTTCAATCCGTAAAAAGATGACATATTCAGGTTGCAATTTTCAAACCGGAATGTAAGTCCGAAACTGTTGCAATGCTCAAAATGCAATCCTAACATTTTACAGTCGTTGAATTTTATTTTCTGAAAGGTGACATTACCCAAGGTTAGCAAACTGAGATTACACGCCGTAAAGATACATTCCAAGAATCGAATACCCGAAAAATCGGCATTGGAAAAATCGCAGTTTTTAAAGTCGCAATTTTCATATTCGCCTTTTGACAGGTGAGTGACTTTTTCAAATGTCGTATCTTCAAAACAAGGTTGTTCCATTTTGGTCTAATAATTATTCTGCCTTTTCATTTGGTTTTTTATGCGATATAAACGTCAGAAATGCTGCGAGATACCGTTTTTCAGGATGCCGTGCCGAATACAGTTTCAGCAACCACACGAGCAGCAACAATGCTGCCAATCCCGACAGGAAAATGAGCAGCAAACGCCATCCCTTAGCGGTAAACAGTCCGATTGAGGTGAACACGACAAGGTGTATCCCCATGATGAGCCAAAACGAGCCGGAAATCAATTTTTTCTTCATTGTTTGATTTTTATAACACCATTACTATTGCACCGGCTGTTATTAGTACCCCGCCGATAATTGTTTTTACGTCAAATGATTCTTTCAGGAAAAAGAAGGAAAGTATCATCACAAAAACAACGCTCAATTTGTCTATTGGCGCTACTTTCGACACATTTCCGGTTTCTAATGCCTTGAAATAAAATATCCACGACAGTCCGGTGGCGATTCCCGAAAAGATGAGGAAAAGCAGGTTTGTCCGGCTCAGTTCCTTTACTTCTTTGAGTTGTCCGCCAAACAGCACGATAGCCCACGCCATGAACAGCACTACCGCTGTGCGCACGGCAGTAGCCACGTTGCCGTTTATTCCTTTTACGCCCACTTTTGCCAGAATGGCAGTCAAAGCGGCAAACAGGGCTGATAACAATGCATAATATTTCCACATATTAGATGATATTTTATGATTCTGTTTTTTCAGGATTATCCTCTTCGCTACTACTGTCTGCTGTCGGCACAACCTTCTTTTGCATCGCTTTCTCTTCTTGCTCTTTGAGTTCGCGACTGATGCCAAGGATGATTCCCAGCGCGATGCAGGTGAACAGGATAGACGTACCGCCCATGCTGATGAGCGGAAGCGGTTGCCCTGTTACAGGGAATAAGCCTACCGCCACCATCATGTTAATCAACGCCTGAAAGACGATGGAAAACGTGAGTCCTATCGCCAGAAACGCAGGGAATGTCCGCTCACACTTGCGTACGATGATGACCGTGCGGTAAAGCAGCGCCAAATAAAGCGCAAGGATAAACAAGCCTCCTATGATGCCGTATTCTTCAATGATGATGGCAAAGATGAAGTCGGAATAGGGGTGTGGCAGGAAGTTGCGCTGAATGCTGTTGCCGGGTCCCCTGCCGAAGAAGCCCGCCGTGCCAACGGCTATTCGCGCTTGGTCTGCCTGATAGTGTTCGGATTCGCCGGTGAGGCGGTTTACCCACGTGGGCGCACGTTGTGTGAGAACGTTGTCCACGCCGAGTTTGTTCAGTCCGTAAAGACCGCCGATGGCTAATCCGCCTGCCACCGCCGTTACAGCCACCAAACCTGTGAGATGCCAGAATCGGCAGCGCCCGACGAACAACAACGCTATGCAAGTGCCGAACAGCAAGCCGGCGGTGCTGAAATTGGCGGGCAATATCAGTCCGCAAACAATCAGTATCCAGATGAACGCCGGCAGCAGGGTGTGTTGAAAGTCGCGTATCTGGTCTTGTTTGGCAGCCAGTGTCCGCGCAAGAAACATGATGAGAATCAGTTTTGCGGCGTCGGATGTTTGAAAGGTGATGCCGAAAAACTGTAAGCGGCGCGTGGCGTCGTTTTCGTTCACGCCCATCAGCAGGGTGAAGAGCAACGCAAGCGGCACAAGCCATATCAGCAGTTGCGAAAGTCGGGCATAATACTTGTAGGGCAGTCGGTGAATCACAAACGTTGCCAATAGCCCAACGCCCAGATATGCCGCGTGTTTGAGGATATATGCCGTCGTGTCGCCGCCGCGCCACCTGTACGCCAATGTGCCGGTAGAACTGTAAACCGCCAACAGCGAAAAGATGCTCAGCCCGATGATTATCGCCCAGATGTTAGCGTCGCCTTTGAAATTTTTTCTAAAAAAATCCATATTCTAATATTCGTACCACGTAATTTGTAATTGTGTTACAATTCTCTAACATATTTCTTGAATTGTGTTCCTCTGTCCTCATAATTATTGAACAGGTCAAAACTTGCGCAGCAAGGCGAAAGCAGCACCGTGTCGCCGGGGGTAGCCATGTTGTACGCTGCTTTCACGGCGTCTTCCATCGACTGTACCTCTACATACTGCGGTACGACGTCGCCGAACACCTCAATTATCTTGTGATTGTCCAGTCCAAGGCAAATCATCGAGTGCACTTTCGCTTTCACGAGGTCGGTCAAGGCGCTGTAATCATTGCCCTTGTCCGTGCCGCCTACTATCCACACAACAGGCGTTTCCATGCACTCCAAGGCATACCACGTGGAATTGATGTTGGTTGCCTTGGAATCGTTGATATACGCCACGTCTTTTATTTTGAGTACCTTTTCCAAACGGTGTTCCACGCCGGGGAAGGTGCTCAACGCCGTGCGGATGTGCTCCTTGCGGATGTCGAGCACACGCCCCGCAATGCCTGCCGCCATAGAGTTGTAAATGTTGTGTTTCCCTTTGAGGGACAACTCATTGACAGGCATCGAAAAAATGTCCTGCCGAAAGCGGATATTCAGTTGGTCGTTGTCCAAGAACGCGCCATTATCGGGAAACGATTTGTTATCTATCCCGAATGGCAGTTCCTGTGCGGCAAGTACGATGTGCTCCAACTCGCGGATGGTGATTTCATCGTCGGAACAGAAGATGAAATACTCATTTTTGGTCATGTTTTGCAGGATGCGCATCTTGGCATTGACGTAGTTTTGCAGATGGTGGTCGTAGCGGTCGAGATGGTCGGGTGTGATGTTCAGCAGAATGGCGATGTCAGCCTTGAACTGGTGCATCCCTTCCAACTGGAAACTGCTCAGTTCCAACACGTAATAATCGAAATTTTCCTCAGCCACCTGCAACGCAAAACTCTTGCCCACGTTGCCCGCCATGCCCACATTCATGCCCGCCTGCTGCATCATGTAGTAAATGAGCGTGGTAGTGGTGGTTTTGCCGTTACTGCCCGTGATGCAAATCTTTTTCGCCGTGGTGTAGCGCGACGCAAATTCAATCTCCGAGATGACGGGGATTTTCGCCCGCAGCGCCTCCTGCATTACCGGCGACGAGTCGGGTATGCCGGGGCTTTTGATGATTTCATCCGCCGACAGTATCATTTCCATCGAGTGCGCGCCCTCCTCGAACAAGATGAGTTGTTCGTCGAGCATCATCTTGTATTTGGCTTTGATAGCGCCAGAATCGGACACAAATACGTCAAAACCCCGACGGGTTGCCAAAATCGCTGCGCCAACCCCACTCTCGCCCGCACCAAGTATTACTATTCGTTTGTTTGCCATTTTGATTGATTATATT
>JAISKR010000253.1 GCA_031260845.1 Bacteroidales bacterium | reverse complement strand
GAGGAACAAAGCCAAAGTATATCGGTGCGAAAACAAGGCGAAGGCGACAAGGGAACCATGCCTTTGGCTGAATTTACCGCACAAATTCAGGATGAGGTGAATCGACAGTTGAACGCATTGTAGAACTGCCATGAAAAACAAATCCTTTTTATTCCTCTTTGCGGCGCTGCTTCTGTGTTCCTGTACGGAAAAAAAACAAATTGCCCCCGTGCCCGTGCGGGAAGACATTGAATGGATGGACGTATGGCTTCCAAACACAAACGATACCGAACTTCCGCGGGTTTTGGTCATCGGCAATTCGATTACCCGTTCCTATTATCCTCAGGTGAACCATCTCTTGAAAGGAAAAGCCTACGTAGGGATGCTCTGTACGTCCAAATCCTTGGGCGATCCCGCTTTTTTGCAAGAAATCGACTTGATTTTGAAGAATGACAAATATGACGTCGTTCATTTCAACAACGGCTTGCATGGCTGGGGATATACCGAAGAACAATACGCACAAAGTTTTCCCGACCTGCTTCGCACTCTGAAAACAGGCGCACCGACGGCTAAATTGATTTGGGCGACAACCACCCCCATTCGTCAAGGCGACGGAATGAGCGATTTTGACCCGCGCACCGACAGGGTAATTGAACGCAATAAAATTGCCTCACAAGCCATTGCCGGACAAAATGTGGTGACGAACGATTTGTTTACCTTGGTTATCGACCATCCCGAATATTATGCCGGCGGCGATGGCACGCATTTGGTGGAATCAGGCGTTGCCGAACTGGCAAAACAAGTGACAAATGTGATAACACAAGCGATTCAGGATATAAAATGAATGCAAAAAATAACAAAAAACAGAGGTTTTTTTGAAATATTTTGCCAATTCAAATCAATGGATTACTTTTGCAGCCACAAACAGGCGGAAATAGCTCAGTTGGTAGAGCACTAGCTTCCCAAGCTGGGGGTCGCGAGTTCGAGTCTCGTTTTCCGCTCAAAAAAATACGCCGCAATAAATATTATTAGCGGCGTATTAATTTCTATATGTGTAACTTAACTCTTTTTATTGCCAACGGTAAGATAAACCGTAGCATAATTCATTTTTTTTTGTACTTTTGCTTTTTTTAAAATCACTCGGTAATGATAGGTAAAAACAACGCGGCAAAGCAAACATTGAAGTTCAAATTAGACTCATTACTTGATATTACACGGGCTATCAATGACAATCAGCCGGTCGAAGTGCTGTTAAGCAACTTTACCCATATCCTGCGCGATAACCTCAAAATAGGGAAGGTAGTGATATACAAAAACAATCACAACCATTGGGCTTGTTTACTGAATTCCGGCGCATCACCCGAAGTGATTGCCGCCATTGAAGTAGAAAGGGATTTGCTCTCTTTTACGGAAATTACTTTTGTGGTGTCGGATGAAAAATTGCTGCCCGGCTTTGATATTGTCATACCGGTTTACAATAACAGCCTTCCCATTGCTTACGTGCTGATAGGCGATATTGAGGAGGAAATGGCGGGTATCAGTCCGGTCATCAAGCATTTGCAATTTATCCAAACCATTTCCAACATCATTGTGGTGGCTATCGAAAACATCCGGCTGTTTCAGGAAAGCCTCAAACAGGAAGCATTCAAGAAAGAGTTGGAACTCGCTTCGCAAATGCAAAATATGCTGATTCCCGCCACACATAACCTTCCGAACAATGACCGCATCCGGTTGGCTTCATTCTATAAGCCGCACTATGAAGTGGGAGGCGATTATTTCGACTGTATCCGGCTGAGCGATGACGAGATAGGCTTTTGCGTTGCCGATGTGTCGGGCAAGGGGTTAGCCGCTGCTTTGATGATGTCGAACTTTCAGGCTACCCTGCATGCGTTGTTTACTTCGGACATTGCGATGGATAAACTGCTGCAAAAACTCAATAAGCGTGTGGCAGAAAGCGCACAGGGCGAAAAATTCATCACCTTGTTCATTGCGCGGTACAATACTGTAACACACCGGTTGGAATACGTCAATGCAGGACATACTTCCGCCTTGTTGTACCATGAAACATCCAAACAATTGGAATTGCTGGAAAGTTCGACCATCGCCATGGGGATGCTCGATGAACTTCCCGTCGTTAATGTGAATCGGACAGTTATCAACGAACACAGCCTGTTGCTGTCCTACACAGACGGCATGGTAGAAGTGATGTCAGACACCAACGAAGGCGAGGTGGATTCTGCCTTTTATGTGTTGGAAAATGCCATCAGAAATTCGCCCGATATCGAAACAACGGTTGAAACGATTATCGAAGCGCAGAATCTGAGAGGAACCAATAAAGCGATTTTCGACGACATTACCCTTTTGGGAATCGAATTTTTGAGTTAACGCTCAAAAAACGTTGTAGGCAGCCAAAATCCCTTTCATCACCGCCGACGAAAAGCCTGCGTGTTCCAATTCGTTTAAGCCTTTGATGGTGATGCCCTTGGGCGTCGTCACCTTGTCTATTTCCTCTTCGGGATGCTTGCCCGACGCTTCAATCAGAGCCGCTGCGCCTGCCATCGTTTGTGCTATCATGTTCATCGCCACTGTCGGACGAAAACCCAATTCCACGCCGGCGGTAGTGGCTGCCCGCAGGTATCTGAGCGCAAAAGCCGTACCGCACGAAGCGACCACAGTGGCTGCATTCATCAATGATTCATCTATTTTGACGGCTTTTCCGACAAGGCTGAAAAAATCAAGCACCGTTTTGTCCTGCTCAGGAGTGGCGCCATCTGTGGCAATGCAGGTCATCGACTGATTGACAGCCATTGCCGTGTTGGGAATGACGCGGAACAATGCCCGGTTGCCGGCATATTGCTTCAACTGTTCCAACGGAACGCCTGCCGCAAAGGACACCAACAGCGTTTTGGCGGCGAGCGACGGCAAAAAACCTGCAATTACGTCTTTTACCAAATAAGGTTTTACACAAAGCACAACAATATCGGCTGTGCGGACGGCTTCCGCATTGTTTTGCGTAGTGGTGACGCCTTTTACTGCAAAAGCATTCAGCGCATCCACATTAATATCCGTCAATGTAATATCGGCAGGTCGAATAGAAGGGGTTTGCAACAATCCGTTGACCAATGCGGAACCAATATTTCCGGAGCCTATAATGGTAATATTCATATCATTTCTTAGTTTAAAATTTCGGATAAAGATATGATGTAAATATGAAAACAACAAATTAAAATATGATTATCCGCAATCATTTAATATGTAAGACCTTTGATGATAAGTTTTGATGTCGGGTTCCGGTAACGAAACCAAA
>JAISKR010000222.1 GCA_031260845.1 Bacteroidales bacterium | reverse complement strand
TCAAGGCGATCATTCGTCGGAAGGCGAATTGATAAAACGCTCATGAATAAATGGCTGATTTCCGATACTCACTTTTTTCATGAAAACATTATTAAATGGGAATGTTTTCGCACGGAATTCAGTAATGTGGAGTTCATGAACGAGTTTATAATTCAGCAGTGGAACGATACCGTAAATCCCGCCGATACCGTCTATCATTTAGGCGACTTCGCTCTGGGAACGAATATGGAGGCTATCGAAAATTTGATAAAGCGGTTGAATGGAAAAATTCATCTAATCCTTGGCAACCACGATACGCCGCGAAAAGTGAAATTGTATGCGCAATTACTGCCGTTTGTTTCCGGATGTGTCGTGTTGCCGGGAAAACGGTGCTGTTTAACCCATTTCCCCGTAATGTTGGATGAATCCGAAGCACACGCCATGTATTCCAGAGTGAATATTCACGGCCACATCCATGAAAAAGAGAAATGTCCGAACGATGCACAGCATATTGGCATTGCCTGGGATTTGGAAAGGAAAATTTATAATCTGGACGAACTGGTTTGAATCGAAACAGTGCTATATTCTTTTGGCGGCGTCAGTCTCCCGAAAGCAGTCCGATTAATTCCTCCGGCGTCACCACAGGAAGATGGTCAGAGGTGAAATCGTCTCTGTTTCGGGTGACCACGTAATCGACGTTCAGGCTTTCGCCGACGGCATACTGCACGGCATCCTCGAAATCGTTCCAGTCCAGAGCGATTGCCCGATGAATTTCACCGCCTGACACGGAGGCCACGCCGACCGTGCAGAGAAGCGATTCCAGCAACGCCATCGCGGAACCTTTATCGCCAAGGGTTTCCCGTGCGATGTAGTAGACATCCGTGACGGAAGACGCCGATAGAAAGACGCCGACGCCGCCTTGAGTCAGCCCGATGATTCTTTCAGCTTCCCGGCAGAACGGCTCTCTTTTCAGGAGGATGTCCAGCGTGATGTTCGTGTCGATGAGGATTTTCATGCGCCGTACTTTTCCGCCAGCCGCATTTCGCGGATTTTTCTCGCGTCAACGTCGGCAGACAGTCCGGCGTTTTTCAACGCCCCGGAAAGCGTCTGTATCTCCGGGGCGTTCGCCCACTCTTCAATCTGCACTTTCGTGAACATGGGGAGGGATGCCTTGGCCTGGCGGGGTGTTTGCTCCGGCACTGCGCCCTCTGGCACCGGAAAAACGATTATTTCAACGGAACGTCCGCGAAACTCTTCCGGTATGTCAATGACCGCCTGACTCGCTCCCGCCGTCAGGGTTTTTCTGTAAACAGCCGCAGTGTTCATAATCGCTTCCCCTGATATAACGCCAGTAATTCTATCAGAATTTCATTTGACGGCTTCGCCCCGCTCCCGGCTGGCCGCCGAGCAGATGCGTCTTCCCCGCCGCGAGCCATTCCATCCACAGCCAGTCCATAGGTTCGGGATTCAGGCCCGTCGGCGCGTTCGACGAGCGCGACACGGCGGCGACAGATACCCGGTTCGTCAAGGTTCGGGCGAAAGACCGCAGGGTGTGCAAATTACGCGTGGAGCGTCCAGCCGACGAAGCCCGAGACCGTCAACCGCCCCCCAGACGGCAGCCAAGCCGCCGACTGCGTCAGGCATGAATCCAAAGCCAGATCAGGAAACCGGATTTCGTTTTTCCATATAATATCAAGATGTTATACGAGCCTACCCCTCCGTGAGCGGTTTCATCTCAAACTTCAAACAAACGCTTTTGCCGAGTTCTATTTCGTCGTTGTCTTGTAACAGCACTTGTTTATTCAAATCTGTCAAGTCGTCAAAACGCCGATTGTTGCGGTTTATGATTGTTCTATTGGTTTCGTTGCGACTTTGCAAAGAAAAACCTTTACCGACAACGAAAATTATTTTTGCGTGTTGACGGCTTACTCTATTATTGATTTCGCTATTTTTCAAGTCGTTTTCTTTAATTACAATATGATTGTAACCGCCTTCACCTCTGCCGATATTGAATTCGGTTTGGACTGTGGCATCCAATACATATTCGAATTTTATTAACGACCCTTTGCCTTTTACTGCTGTGATTTTTGCTTTGGTGCAGACATCCTTCGGGTTTTCTATTATCTTTTTATTTTTTGCAAGAAATTGAATATAAACCCCATTGGTTATTTTTTCAAATTCCTGTGGCGGATTTTCGGTTTTAAATTCAATTTTCACTTTGCTGATAGCGTTCAGTTGTCGATTGTCAAGTTCGGTATATAAATCATTCTTAAAACTATCTGTGCGGACATAGTCCTGATACCTTGCCTGACTGTCGCGGACCCATACAACAAAGGTGCCGGTAATTTCCTTTTCGGTTTGAAAACTATTCCGGAAATATGCAACAATGGCATTGCGCAATTCTTTTTTTGCATCTACCGGATTGTCGTGGATTACGGTTTCTTTCGTAGTTACAGTTGGTTTTCCTAATAACCAGTTCGTTAATTTATTTGCCATACGATACTATTACCTCTAAAATTTAAAATCGACCGCTTCGCGGTATTCTTATTGCTCTCGATTTTGCTTTTGGCTTCGTTCGTCCCTCACTTCGCCTTTAGCAAAATCTATTGCTTGACTTGACTTGCCTGCCCGACAGCTTATTTTGAACTGGAGGCAAGGCGGAAGCCCAAATTGTAGCTCCGGGGGTCCGGCGCGGTGTTGCTGCGATACGGAACACGCACGTACTGCGCATCGCTGTTCCAGCTACCGCCACGAAACACGCGGTTGGAGCCCGATGTAGCGCCGCCTCTCGGATTTGTCTGCGAAGCGCTGCTATAGTTGCCATACCAATCGCTGCACCATTCCCAGACATTGCCGCTCATGTCATAAATACCAAGTTCATTGGCTTGCTTTGTCCCGACAGGATGCGTTTTGCTGTCGGAATTGCTGCTGTACCATGCAGCATTATCTACGCTGTAGGCTCCGCTGTATTTGGTGTTGCGGCTTTGGCTTCCGCCGCGAGCCGCATACTCCCACTCTGCCTCCGTAGGCAAACGGTAGTTTTTGCCTGTAAGGCTGTTAAGGCGAGCGATGAAGTCTTGCACATCTTCCCAACTTACCTGCTCTACTGGCAAATTATCGCCTTTGAAATTACTCGGATTGCTGCCTATTACGTCTTTCCATTGTGCTTGCGTTACTTCATACTTCCCAATATAATAAGAATTAAGTGTAACCTGATGCGCTGGGTTTTCATCACCATAGCAATCGTTGCCCTGTTCGGAGGTGCAACCCATGGTAAATGTGCCGCCCTGAACGTACACCATTTCGGGTTCATACGATTTACGAGGAATAACGCTACTTGTTGGAGTCGATTGCCCGCAAGCGGCAAGTTTTCGTTCAAGTTCGCTATCAGAACCATATATTTCTTTGAAAATTTTGTAATTGTCTTTTGCCTTTTCACATTCGCCGGTAGAAATGCGATTTTCGGTTTTTTGTTTCATATCAGCCCTATCCTTATCTTGTGCCTGCATTTGACCGGCAGAGCCACAAACAAGTATTACGGATATAATGATTGATTTTGATATATTTATCATAAATTTTTATAATTATTGATTTTACATATTATTTATAAATGCGTCCAGTTTTTTTTGTTTGTCTTTCAACTGCTGTTCAAGCGATGTAATATCATTTTTCAAACGATTGATTTCGCTGTTTTTGCTGTTGATTTGCTGTTGTAATTCGGCAGAATTACCCAAGCCGCTTTTTGCCGTTGCAAGTTGATTTTGTAAAGACGTTTTATCTGCTTTAAGTTGAGTGATTTGTTTTTGTAAATCAGTAGTATTTGTATTGCTTTTTTGGGCTGTGACAAGTTGATTTTTTAATTTGCTGATTTCATTATCTCGGTCGTTGATCATACTTTGCAAACGAGCAGAATTATCGGAAGAACCTGCTGCTGCCAGTTGCTGTTTCAAACTTGAAACTTCGCCTTGCAGTGTCTCTATTTCTGTCTGTTTGTAAGAAAGTTGCTGTTGCATCGCTTCATCAGAAACAACAACTTCTTGATTGGTCGGCATCCCTTCGGCAAATTCATACGCGCAAATTCCCAATACAAGCGACAATACCCCGAAAATACAACAGAATACAATCCATGCAGGATTGGTTTTATGTACTGTTTTCTTTACTTCTACAATTTTCTCAACCGGCTTTTCTATGATTTTCTCAACTATTTTTTCGACGGGTTTCTCAACGATTTTTTCTACAACAACCGATTTCTGATTTTCAAGTTGTTGTTT
>JAISKR010000219.1 GCA_031260845.1 Bacteroidales bacterium | reverse complement strand
GTACAGCACAGTTGGAAACCGGCGTTAATCCTACGTTTTGCGAAAAAATCTATTGACGTTTATCCTTTTGTCCTTTCAATCTTTTATCCTTTTGTCCTTTCCACCCTTTCTCAAATCCCTCCTCCGTCTGAAAAATTGGAAGTGACTGCTTTTTTCTGAATGATGTGCGAGTGAGGTTCCACACTGAATACCTGCCAGATGTTGCCGCCGATAATTGAATTGTGCCCGATGGTGATGCGTCCCAATATGGTAGAGTTGGAATATACAATCACGTTGTCCTCTAATATCGGGTGTCGCGGCACATTGAGAGGCAAGCCTTCGTCGTCGAGCGTGAAACTCTTGGCGCCCAGCGTAACGCCCTGATAAAGCCTTACGTGTTTCCCGATGATGCAGGTTTCGCCGATGACAACGCCCGTTCCGTGGTCGATGCTGAAATATTCGCCAATCTGTGCGCCCGGATGAATGTCGATGCCGGTAGCCGAATGTGCCATTTCGGTGATGATGCGCGGCAATACCGGAATACCCATCGTCAACAGTTCGTGAGCCACGCGGTAGTGCACCATTGCAAGGATGGCGGGATAGCAAAAGATGACCTCGCTATGGTTGGTGGCTGCGGGGTCGCCGTCATACACGGCTTTCACATCGGTGGCAAGCAAGCGTTTAACCTCCGGCAGCCGGTCGATAAATGCCAATGCCAATTCTTCCGAATTTTTATGTTCCCTGTCATCTGAAAAACATAAACCGGTGTGTATCTGCTCTTTCAACACCGAGTAAAGTTTTTCCATATACACATTCATATAATATTCCTGCGAATCTTCGTTGATTTTTGCGTCGCCGAAAAAGCCCGGAAACAGAAGTGATTTCACCAAATCCATCATTTCCGCGATGCGATTCACATTGGGCAACAACCGCATTGGACGCGGAATATACCGGTATTCCGGAATATTACTGTCTTGCAGTAATACATTGACATTTTTTTTGAGCGATTCTATTATCTTATTCATAGTTCTGTGTTATTTCATGTCGCCGATAACCGACACCGCCTCTTCCAGATAAATATCCTTTTTCAGATTGCCAATCCATTTTTTGGCGCGGGATATTTTCACCGTATCGGTTCCCATGGCTGATTTATCTGCTGTCAACGATTCTATGGCGAGATGGGTTTCTTTTTTATTAAATTCATCGAATGCCTTGTTTCCGGCGCTGCGCTTTTCTTCCGCTTGACGGAATTTTTCCATGTTGAGCGAGAGATTGCTCTCGTCTTTCATCTTTTTCATGGTGGCAATTTGTTCGGCAAACAACTGAAAATCTTCACTCTGAGCGGTACGCGCCTTGCTTTTTTGCTGCACTTTTTCCACCGGAACAGGATTTTTCCACCGGCTGTAATTGGCAGGATTCACCGAAGTCCACGGCAAACTATTGTCCTCGAAGCGTTCGCCCACGCCTAATTCGCTGTAAATATCGGGCAGGATAATGTCCGGCGTCACGCCTTTCAGTTGGGTGGAACCGCCATTGATGCGGAAAAATTTCTGAATGGTCAGTTTCAGCAACCCGAGCGGTTTGTAGCCGTTAATCGTTGCATTGCCGGCAAACGATTCGTCCAAATCGGCTAACATCTGCACGGTGCCTTTCCCATACGTGCTTGCCCCGCCGATGATGATAGCCCGCTGGTAGTCCTGCATGGCGGCTGCCATAATTTCGGAAGCCGAGGCGCTGATGGAATTGACCAATATCACCATCGGTCCATCGTAGGCTACATTGCCTCTGGCGGTCATTACGCGAGGCAGTCCCGGATTGGCTTTGGTTTGAACGATAGGACCCACGCCGACGAATAATCCAGACGCTGCAACGGCTTCCGGAAGCGAACCGCCGCCGTTGCTGCGCAAATCAAGTATGATACCCTGTACCTTTTCGTTTTTCAGTTTTTCCACTTCCTTAGCCACGTCATCGGCGCAAGAGCGACCTGTGGCGTCGTGTTTAAAGTCCACGTAGAAACTCGGCAAAAAGATATATCCCGCCTTGATATTCCGGTCGGGGTCGCTCAAAATGGCTGACTTGGCGTAAGTTTCTTCCAATATCACCACATCGCGGGTGATGGTAATGTCGTGCACCGTACCATCCAAACTTTTTACGGTGAGCGTCACTTTGGTGCCTTTTTTGCCACGAATCAATTTCACGGCGTCGTCCAACTGCATCCCGTAGATATTGACCGCTTCCTCTTCTTTTTCCTGCTTTACGCGCATGATGACGTCGTTGATTTTCAACTCGCCCTGCATCCACGATGCGCTGCCCGGCACAATATCCCTCACCTTGGCGTACCCGTCAGACACTTGCAAGGTAGCGCCAATCCCCTCGAACTGTCCCGACAACTGAATTTCAAAATTGTCCTTTTCTATCGGGGTTTGGTATTGTGTGTGTGGGTCAAAAACCGAAGTGATAGCGTTCACATACATCGCAAAACGGTCTTCTTCTTTCAGTTTGCTTCTGTACTGATACACGTCGTTGTACGTTTTCAACACTTTCTTGCGGGCATCGGCTTCTATTTCTTCAAAACTCGTATTTTTCACCGAATCCGCCGCCGTTTCATTGCTTTTCATCGTGGTACATACATTGGACAGTACGCGGTATTTCAATTCCTTGCGCCATCTGTCTTTCAACTCGCTGCTGTTGGCTGCCCAATCGGTTTTGTCGGAATCCGATTCATAGGTTTCGTCTTGATTGAAGTCGAACGGTTGCGATAAAATGTCCCGATAAAAGGACTGCGTTTCGCTAAACCGTTTGTCCCACAGTAATATCGACAAATCATAAAGTTCGTAGGTATTGTTGCTGATTTGGTTGTCAATCAGCAGTTTGTACTTATCCATTTCTGCAATATCTTCCTTGGTAAGATACTGTTTATAAGGGTCAAGCGCTTTCAAATATGCCGAGAACACCTTTTCGGAAAAGCGGTCGTCTATTTGGGGCGGGTCGAAATGATGGGTTTTCAGCAATTGCATATTCATCTGCAATATCCATTCATTCTTGTCGGTATGACGATGGATGAATGAGTAGCAAAACAGCGGTATGGCAATGAGAGCGACCAAGGTAACAGGCACAAAGATTCTGCTTCCGGCGCTTTTAAATATGGTACGAATTAGTGACTTCATCAGATATATTTTTAGTCCTTTTCTACACAACGGACGCACAAAGGAACAATAAATTATGCTAATTTCAAATAGCAACCCCCAAAAGAATTTTGAAAAGCCGGATATACAAGGGTTATACGATTGTGATACAATGGTGAGGCGATGGTGATACATTGTCAAATGTCAATTAATACCTTCTTAGCCTTAATATCCTGAAAATGAATACCATAACCCAACCTTATTAATCTTGTTTTTTTGAATTGTCGATTGTCAATCGCCCATCGTGCGCCAGTCCTTAATTCTTAATTCTCAATGACTTTGTTGCAACGGTAGTCAATTATTTATCTATTCGACCGTTGCGTTAAAAAATCAACTTATTTTGTAGGCATCGGGCATACCCATCCCAAGGAATTTATTTAATGTCTGTTTTCCCCTCCACCATTTTGATGCCGACAGAGGCATCATCTTCATCCTTGCCGGTTAATTCCACTGAAACTCCGTCCATATTCGCTAAAAAAACGCATTAGTAATTGATTTTCTTGCTGTTTCAAATTCCTGAATCAGCCGCGTCATCACTTCGGAAACCGGTCGGATGGCGTCAATAATGGATGAAACCTGCCCTATTTCCAATTCGCCTGTTTCCATATCGCCGTCGAAAATGCCTTGTTTGGCACGTCCTTTACCGAGAATTTCTTTCAGTTCATCCGCGTTGGCGCCTCGTGCTTCCGCCTCTTTGACCAGTTCAAAAAAAGCGCCTTTCAACAAGCGTACCGGCACTGTTTTCTTCATCATCAGCATGGTGTCGCCCTCTTTTGCCTGCACAATGCGCTCCTTGAACGCCTGATGCGCCGATGATTCCTCAGTGGCAGCAAAGAGCGAACCTATCTGTACGCCTTCCGCGCCCAATGCCATGGCAGCCAGCATCGCCCGACCGGATGCTATACCGCCTGCGGCAATCAACGGAATGTCAACGACCTTGCGTACATGGGGAATGAGCGCCATGGTGGTGGTTTCCTCGCGCCCGTTATGCCCTCCCGCTTCAAAGCCTTCGGCAACAATGGCGTCCACGCCTGCTTCGGCTGCCTTACAGGCAAATTTCGTGTTGGATACTACGTGTACC
>JAISKR010000217.1 GCA_031260845.1 Bacteroidales bacterium | reverse complement strand
AAATATCCCGAAAGAGTGACTACTCGCCGCAACAGCGTGTTGGATAAGATGGCTGACAACGATTACATAAGCGAGGCAACGGCAGATTCGCTAAAAGCAACGCCTCTGCAACTGAACTTTGAGCGGCTCGACCACCATTCGGGCAGTGCAACCTATTTCAGGGAATACCTTCGGCTCATCATGAACAAGAAAAAACCCGAACCGGAACGCTACTCTCAATGGAATTCCTACGTGGAAGATTCCATCCAGTGGGCGCAAAATCCCTTGTTCGGCTGGTGCAACAAGAACCTGCATCCCGACCAGACGCCATACAATCTCTACACCGACGGGCTGAAAATTTATACCACCATCGACTCGCGGATGCAGCGATATGCCGAAGCCGCCATGCAAAAACACATGAAAGAATCGGTGCAAAAGGATTTCGACAAAGAGAAAAAAGGTCAGCCACGCGCCCCTTTTGCCAAAGACAAGGATTTGAAAGATTCGGACATTGAAAAAATCATGCAAACCTCAATGGCGCAAACGGAACGATACCGCTTATTGCGCGAACGGGGAGTGTCCAAAGCCGAGATACTGAAAATATTTAAAAAGCCCTGCGAAATGACGATTTTCTCGTGGAAAGGCGAAATAGACACGGTGATGAGTCCGTGGGATTCCATTCGCTGGCACAAAAGTTTTCTGCGGTCGAGCATGATGGCGATGAACCCGCACACCGGCGAAGTGAAGGTGTATGTAGGCGGAATTGACTACCGCCATTTCAAATGGGACGGGGTAAAAGTGCAGAAAAGGCAGGTAGGTTCCACCTTTAAACCGTTCCTTTATACCACCGCTTTTGAAGAAGACCACCTGAATCTGACGCCATGTTACAAGGTGCTGAACGTGGAAACCTCGTTTATCGTCGGCGACAGCATCTGGAAACCCAGAAGTTCAGGAAAAAAAGAAAATCTTTTCAAACAAGTGACCTTGAAATGGGGGTTAGCCATGTCGGAGAATAACATTACAGCGTGGTTGCTCAAACAGGTGTCGCCTGCGGCAGTGGTGGAAATGGCGCATAAAATGGGCATTCGCAGCCGGATAGACGCTGTACCTTCCATTGTGCTTGGCACACCCGAAATCAGTCTTGCCGAAATGGTGGCTGCCTTTGGCGTGTTCCCGAATAAGGGCGTGTATTCCGCCCCTATCTTTGTTACCCGCATCGAAGACAAGAACAAGAACGTGTTGCAACGCTTCCAGTCCGACAAGCAAGAGGCAATCAGCGCCAAAACGGCTTACCTGATGGTCAATATGCTCGAAGGCGTAGTGAAAGGCGGAACAGCATCAAGGCTTCGCTATACCTACAACCTGAAAAACGACATTGGCGGCAAGACAGGCACCACGCAAAACCATTCCGACGGGTGGTTTATCGGCATCACCCCCGATTTAGTTGCCGGAGTGTGGGTGGGAGGCGAAGACCGTTCCATCCACTTCGACAATATGCGCTACGGACAAGGCTCGGCAATGGCGCTGCCCATTTTCGGCTTGTTCATGCAAAAAGTGTATGCCGACCCGCGCATCGGACTGACGCAGGGTGCATTCGAGCGCCCCGCAGGCTTCAATGTGGAGATGGATTGCACCGTAGAGGCTGAGGCTGACGGAGACTATTCCGATTAATTGACAGTTGACAATTGACAGTTGACAATGATGAAATACACATATACAAATTTGAAATAGAAAAAAATGAAATGGATTCTTACAATTTTGCGGATGGCAATCGGATGGCATTTTCTGTATGAAGGAGTCATCAAAATCGTTGCCGACAATTGGAGTTCTGCCAACTATTTGAGCAACACCCACGGTTTTCTTTCCGGCTTTTATCAATGGTTGGCGGCGTCACCGCTTCGATTGGAAATCGTTGATTTTCTGAATATTTACGGATTGATTTTGATAGGGCTGGCTCTGATTATCGGGTTGTTGGATAAATGGGCGTCCATCGTCGGCGCATTATTGCTGCTGTTGTATTATTTCGCCTATCCGCCCTTCGGCATCGCCCTGTTGGGTGGCGACGGAACCACCTATATCGTCAATTCATTACTGATTGAAACAATCATTCTTCTCTTCCTGTTCTTTTACAAACAAAAAGGATACGGGTTGGAAAACCTGATTCGATATTATGCAAAAAAGAAACAGACCGTTGCCGAAAAGGAAACAAATCCGCTTGCAGAGCCGACTTCCCGCCGCGAAGCGCTGAAAAATATCATCGGGCTTCCTGTTTTGGGCGTGTTTGGCTGGGGCGCTTACCGAAGCAACCAACTTTACAGCATCGACGCCATGTCGAGCGCCACCATACAACTCAAACAAACCGCTTTAAAAGATTTGAAAGGCGAATTGCCCAAAGGGAAAATCAAAGACCGTGCCATCAGTCGCTTGGTATTGGGCGGTAACCTGATTGGCGGATGGTCGCACGGCAGGGATTTGCGCTATACCGACCAACTCTTCAAAGCCTACAATACGGAAAAGAAAATTTTTGAAACGCTGATGCTTTGCGAACAGGCGGGCGTCAATACCATCAATATCGGATTCCCTACCATTGGCGAAATGTCGAAATACAAAAAACTGACCGGCAGCAAAATCAATGTAATCACTCAAATAGGCATCAGCGACAACAGCCCTGATATTTTCGATAATGTTGCCACCGCCATTGA
Source organism: Bacteroidales bacterium (assembly GCA_031260845.1). Classification (GTDB taxonomy): domain Bacteria; phylum Bacteroidota; class Bacteroidia; order Bacteroidales; family UBA4181; genus JAIRLS01. The sequence continues at coordinate 2,915 of JAISKR010000217.1, read as the reverse complement.
CAACGGGATAAGCATCATACAACTCAACGGCGAATGGACAGACAGATTAGTCAAGGAAGAGCGCATCGAAGTGGTTGCAAGGCTGATGGAACGCATACGCAGCGAAAATTGCATTGCAGGATTGGGCGCCCACGACGTCAATTCGTTGATTGCCTGCGAGCAAAGCGGCATCATTCCCGATTATTACATGAAAACCATGCACCATCACAATTACTGGTCGGTGCAGAACCACGACAACACTTTTCGTGACAATATATTTTGTCGGAATCCAGAACGCACCGCCGAATTTGTCAATCAGGCAAAAATACCCGTCATGGGTTTCAAAGTGCTTGCCGCCGGCGCTATTTCACCGGAAGATGGTTTCCTGTGGGCATTTGAAAACGGCGCCGATTTTATCTGCGTAGGTATGTTCGATTTCCAAGTGGTGAACGATATCAATATCTGTTTGGACACATTGGGCAAACTGAGCAACCGGAAACGCGAATGGTACGCCTGATTATTTCTTGCTTATCCTGCGAATCCGCTTTTCGGTATCTCTCAGGTCGCTGATTTTGTCCATGCCAATGTCCAGCACATCTACGGCGCCCAAGTTCAAAATGTAGTTCAGGCTTTGGTCTTTTTTGGCAGAATCGCCTGCAAATTGTCCTTCGCCATACACTTTCATCCCGATAACGCCCTTTCCTGCGTCGTGCAACTGTTTGACAACGGGCGCCACTTTCTCAGGCTGGTCGTCCATATTGACGGCAAACGGATTGATACGCACATGAATGCAGTCCACCCACGCCTCGCCAACGGCAGTTTCGACAGCCGCCAACGAATGACAACTCAATCCGTGCGAGTGAATCAGTCCTTTTTGTTTGGCGCGTTCCAAACCTTCCATATAGACATTCAATTCCGTGTTCCACTTCCGCGAAGTGAGGCAGTGCATCATCACACCGTCGATATAGTCCGTTTGCAGTTCCTTCAAAAAGCGTTGCAGAATGGCGTCAATATCTTTGCTTTCCTCGTTGCACCATAGTTTGGTGAACAGCACATAATCCTTGCGCGGATGGATTTTAAGCGCTTCGCCGACAATGCCGTGCGTGCCGTAGGAATCAGCCATATCCACCATTCGCACGCCACTGTCGTAAATAGACCGCACCAATTGCACACCATTGTCGAAGCCCAATCGCGTGAGATTGGACTGCCTGTCGCCGCCTCTGATGCCTGTTCCCAGGCACAGCCGCGTGGTGGTAATGCCTGTTTTCCCCAAAGTGACTTTCTCGTAGGGGCTGTGTTTCCGCGCCAACTCACCGGCTTCGGCAAACGGACTGTTCAACAATGCTGCGCCTATGCCGGCAGCAGTGGTACTGATAAATGTTCTTCTTGAATATTTCATGACTGTTAGAATAGGTTTACATTAATTACTTCACTATTTTCACGCCTTTTGGCGCTTTTACCTGCGACGCCACCTTACCGGCGGCATCTTTCTTATGGCTGATTTGTACTACCCCGTAAGGCGTAGGGAAACTGCCTTCAACCCATTGCAGATTACCCAAATGCGGCTCAACGCGAATAGCCTTACAGCCGGCTTCCACCACCTGCACGCCCAACACGTGTTGTGATAACCACGAGGTCGGTCCCGACGCCCATCCGTGGCAGAGGCTATGCCTGAGTTTTTGATAGCAATAATCGCCGAAATCGCCGTGTATGTCCTTTTTTCCTTCGGGAACTAATTCGTCAATGCCGGCGGCGTTTTCAGTCCAGTCCAAATTGAAATCTTCCCAGAATGTAGTGGCGCCCAAGTCCAACATTCCGCCCCAATAGCGACTGATAATATCCATAGCCGTTTGATAATCACCTGCTTTTGCCTGCGCCTGCAACATATAATAACCGTAGAAGGTAGAAAAATTCTTGGCGCCATCTACTGCAATCACTTCTTTGTTTGCCTTATCGGCAGGCATCATATCGGCAAGCGCCAACAAGGCGGCTGCCTGTTTGAGTTGGTTGTGGAAGGGCGCCTGTTTTTGCATCAGGGCAGCCGTTTCAGCACATTGCTTTGCCAGCGCTTTGTCGCCCAATACGGTGCTCAACTCGGCACCCGCCTGAAATGCCATCACCATTAATGCCTGCATCCCCGCATTGATGCCCTGTTTGTTAGGACTTGCGGGCCAATCGAGGAAACCGCCGTCGTGAACCCGCTTTCCTGTGGCGTCCACTTCGGTGAATAAGACGCGAAGCAAATCGCTCAGGTATTGCTGCTGCTGTTTCAGATAATCAAGATTGCCCTGATAAAGGTACCAGTCGCGGTGAATGATTATCCACCACAGCGAATAGGAAAACATACCGTTCATCCATCCGGGCAATGGGGTTATATCACGCGCCAAATCGAGACTTTTGGGAATGACGTCGTTGTAGCCGAATACGGTGCTCACCGTCATCACTTCGGGATGCAGGTCGCCCAGCCATACCAAGCGGTCGCGCTTGATGCCATCCCAAATGTATTCCTGCATATTGAGATGCACCGTGTAGGCGCCTGTCATCCAGATGCGGTTCAGACGCTCGTCGTTGCAACGGAATGAGCCTAAATAGGGAATGTCGCGATAGGTGAACACGGCATTCACTTCTTTCAGGCGTATTTCCGTGTTGGGTTCAAGCAAATCTATTCGTACAAAGCGGAAACCGCTGTTGCCTATTTCGGCAACGCCCAACCACGGCAGTGTCATCGTGAAATCGCGTATGGCGTGGTCGTTGGTAGCGCCGTTTTGCCCCACGGTACTCATCGCTTCACTCACCGATTCGCCGAAACGGACACGGATTTTTCCGCCGGAAGCGGTGACAAACTGGATGCCGCCCTGTATTTCCTTTCCGAAATCGAGTACAATGGATGCAAATTCGTTTTCGGTGCTGTGCAGGCTGCAAGTGTTGGCGTTGGT
>JAISKR010000212.1 GCA_031260845.1 Bacteroidales bacterium | reverse complement strand
GCAACAGCCACCTGCGGCAGTTTGGATACGGCGAAAATGACGAAAAAGAGCAGCACGACCAGTCCGAGCATCAGGTAGGGGGTACTTACAATGTCGAGGTCGGACTGTTGGAGAGCGGCAAACACTTCGGGATTCGTGTCTCGCAGCACCGTTCTCTCCACTTCGGTGGCAGCATTCAGTCGCGCCAGGATAAATTCTTTGGCAATCAGCATCCCCGTGAGCGAGCCGATGGGGTTGAAAGCCTGCGAGAGATTGAGCCTGCGCGTTGCGGTTTCTTCCGCGCCCATCGACAGGATGAACGGGTTGGAAGTCGTTTCGAGAAACGCCAAACCGCAGGTCATCACGAAATAGGCAATCAGGAAAGCCCAGAATGCCATCGCGTTACCGGCAGGAATAAACAGCAGACATCCGGCAGAGTATAGCGCCAATCCGACAAGAATACCTTTTTTGTAATCGAATTTTTGGATAAAAATGGCTGCCGGAATCGCCATAAAGCAATATCCGCCGTAAAAGGCAAACTGCACCAACGAACTCTCAAAGTTAGTGATTAACAGTATGTTCTTGAACGCAGCCACCATCGGATTGGTAATGTCGTTGGCAAATCCCCACAAGGCGAAAAGCGACGTGACAAGGATAAACGGAAATATCAACGTGCGCGGAACAACAGGTATTTTGGGTGTTTTCATACTATATTATTTGTACAATGGTCCATACGTTTTACAGGCACGGTAATCCGAGCCTTCGGCGTCCATGCCGAAAGACGCCCATGCGCTGGGGCGGAACACTTCTTCCGTATCTACATTGTGCATACATACAGGGATTCGCAGCATCGCAGCCAGCGTAATCAGGTCTGCGCCAATGTGTCCGAAACTGAATGCGCCGTGGTTGGCGCCCCAGTTGTTCATTACCGAATAGACGTCTTTGAAAGCGCCTTTACCCGTAAGGCGAGGCGCAAACCATGTGGTGGGCCAGCCCGGGTCGGTGCGGTCGTCAATGATTTTGTAAACATCTTCGGGCAAATAGACTGTCCAGCCTTCGGCAAACTGCAAGACCGGTCCCAAGCCTTTGACGAGGTTGAGCCGTATCATGGTGACAGGCATTCCGCCTTTGGACAGGAATTTTGACGAATATCCGCCGCCACGGAAATATTCCTGATTGGCAGGCATCCAAGTGGTTGCGTCGAGGCATTTCTTCGCTTCGTCCTTGCTGATTTCCCAGTAGGGCTTCATCACGGGTTTGCCGTCTTCGCTTTGCTGTCCGCTGCCGTCAAGTGATGCAGAGCCTGAATTAATCAGGTGAATGACGCCGTTGGCAGCCTGTCCTTCAAGTGTTTTGCCGGTTACGCGCTTCACCGCTTCGGGACTCCAATAAGTACGCACGTCGGCAAATACCGAGGCGCTGTTAGTGAGCAAATGCCCGAAAAGCATGGACACGCCATTCAGACAGTCGTTTTCGGTGGCTACCACAAAGGCTTCGCGAATGCCGTTCCAGTCGTAAGACGAGTTGAGCAAGGCTTCGGGAAAATCGGCGTTGGGCATGTGGTCTGTCCACTGCCGCTGTCCCTGAAAGCCGGAAGCAATGGCGTTGTGTCCGTTGGATTCTTCTTTGAAGCCCAATTCCAGCAATTTCGGGTTGCCGGTCATCAAATCGCGAATGATAATGGTCATTTTCACGACATATTCCCACAGTGCGCCTTTTTCGGCGCGGTTTTTCTGAATTTCCTTCTTGTTAAGGTCAGCGCCTTCCTTGCAATTGGCTTTTGTCCACGCCATCGCCTTGGCAAACTCTTCCTTGTCGTAGATACCCTCGTTCACGCGGCGGATAATTTCCGACATATCCACATATTCGTTGCGCATTCCGAGGTATTCCTGAAAAAAGTCGGGATTGACCATTGAGCCGGCAATACCCATCGCCACGCTGCCGATAGACAGGTACGATTTGCCGCGCATGGTCGCCACAGCCAACGCAGCCCGCGAAAAACGCAGCAATTTCTCTTTCACGTCGGCGGGAATGGTGCTGTCGCTCGAATCCTGCACATCGCGACCGTAGATACCGAAGGCAGGCAAGCCTTTCTGGGTGTGTCCCGCCAAGGCAGCCGCCAGATACACCGCACCCGGGCGTTCCGTACCGTTGAAACCCCATATCGCCTTGACGGTGTGAGGGTTCATGTCGATGGTTTCGCCGCCGTAGCACCAGCAGGGCGTTACGGTGATGGTGATTTGAACGCCTTCGCGCTCAAACTTTTCGGCGCAAGCCGCCGTTTCAGCCACTCTGCCGATGGTGCCATCAGCAATTACGCACTCTACGGGCGAGCCGTCGCTATGGCGCAACTCTGCGCTCAGCAATTTCGCCACGCTTTTTGCCAGATTCATCGTCTGGTCTTCCAACGACTCGCGCACACCGCGCTGCCGCCCGTCAATCACCGGACGGATTCCAATCTTCGGAACAATTCCATGTAATCTTTTTGTACTCATCTTTATTTGTTTTTTATGAATTAATATTGGATTTTATTGTAATTTATCATTGATAATTAAGCATTAACAATTGTTAAAGAGTCCCACGCAAAATCAACTGCGTAGGGATGATTTCCTGTATTTTTTGTTTGGATGCGATGAAATGCGCAGCCCGCTTGCCCATCAGCGCAAAATCGGTTGAAATAGCGGTGATTCCATGGTCGATGACTTCGTACATGGGGGTGTCGTTGTAGGCAATCAAGCCGACGTCGCTTCCCAAGCGGTATTTCTTGTCGCGGCAGAATTTCACCAACTCTATCAGTTCCTTTTGCGGCACCACTAAATAAACGGTTCCGCGCCTCACGTCAGCCTTGCAAATCCGGTTCACTACTTCGCCCTGTATTCCGTATTGCTTGCAAAAACGGCTGAAATAGCGGGTACAACTGCGCGGATGGAAGGAAGAATCGGGAAGATACATCACGATTTTCCGATATTTCTTAATATGCGGCAATCCCGATACCAAACAGTCGTAGAGCGCACGGTCGAAATCCTGACATACGTAGGAATAATTTTCCGCCTTGTATTTGCCCCAGTCGAGAATCAGCAATTTCGCGGGGTCTATCTTCCGTAAAGTGTCGCTGATGCGGTCGTTGTTGAAATTCATCACCACATACATATTGTAACGCCCGATACTGTCGTTGATGACCGACTCGAAGATGCGCAGATTGTAGTGATGGAACAGCAAGTCGATGGTGTAACCCTTGGGAAGATTGGCAGCCACAGCGTTGTAGAGCACGTCTTTGAACGGCGTATAGGAATCGAGCAGCATCAGCACCTTATTGACGCCGCCGTTTACAAAATAACCCTTTCCGGGGATAGAGCCGACCAATCCGCGGCGTTTCAGTTCGGCGTAAGCATTGGCAACCGTTTGCCGCGAAACGTTGTTGACGGCGCTCAATTGGTTGACCGAAGGCAAAAAATCGCCCAACTTATAAACTCCTCCGTTTATCTCGCGAATAAAGGCGTCAACAATCTGCGTTAATTTGGTCGCTCCATCTTCAAACACTATTTCCATTTTATATAATCAATTAAATATCACACAAATACAACTGTGCTGTACTATACTATGCTGATGCGAAGATAGGGACAATTTTTGAAAAAACAATCTTTTTAAATTTTTTTTCAAAAAAAATAAATGAAGTTAAAAGGGAATGGTGAAATGAGGTGACGCCCCAGATTATTCCGGCACATAAATAATCTCGCCGTTTTCCAATTCGTAGGCGGCGCCTACTTTTCGTCCTTTCATTTGCGAGGACGCCGGGTTGTC
>JAISKR010000201.1 GCA_031260845.1 Bacteroidales bacterium | reverse complement strand
CCTTTTTCCATATTGTCCGAACCACGATTTTAGTAAGATTTACAGAATTTCCAAGATTATTTTTAAATTAAAATCTTGATAATCTTTTTAATCTTGTAAAAATCAAGGTTCAGATAATTTTTTTTATTAACCGTTCCGAAAGGAACACAAATTCATTTTTTATGTTAAAGAAATATTTTAATTTGAGGAATGTGGCAATCGCGTTTGCCTGCCTCGCAGTAGTTAGTTTCGCGGGTTGCAGCGACCCCGAAGAAGAAAATCCGGGTGGCGGCAACCCTGTTATCCCGCCCACAGGCGAATTGACCGAACTCACCTCGCCCATCGACAAGAACACCACTCTTCTCGACTTGGGCTTGGATGTAGATTACTTCTTTGCAGGCAGTAATTTGGAAGTTACAAACAACGCCGTGCTGACCATCAAGCCGGGTGTAACGATTAAGTTTACCAAAGAAGACGGCAGATTAGTAATCAAAAACGGCAGCACGCTCAAAGCCGAAGGGCTGCCCAAACTGCTTGATGCAGAAGGCAAAGTAGTAAGCGTTGCAGGCGTGGAACTTGACGGACACATCAAGTTTATCGGCGCAAGCACCAACAAAGGCGCGTGGCGAGGCATTCAGATTGAGTCTGTTACCGCAAACACGCTGGAATATGTGGAAATCCTCAACGCAGGCGGCGAAAACACCGACAACAGTGCCGCGCTCTACTTAGACAACGGCAAAGTGTCTGTTACCAACAGCATTATCGACCGCTCATCGAGCAACGGCATTACTATTGCAAGTCAATCGGACAACATTGCAGGCGAACTCACGGCGTTCAGCAACAATACCGTGAGCAACAACGGCAAAGCCCCCATTTACACCTATTCCTACACTTCCATTTATGCGTTGCGCAATCTGTCTAACAACAACACTTTTACAGGCAACACCAACGATTACATTCACATTATGGAAAATTCGGGCTGGCAAATACTCGGCAGTATGACCTTACATCATTTGAATGGCTATCCTTATTATTTTCAGCAGGGGCTTTACCTTGATGATGACAAAACGCTCACTATCGAGCCGAAGACAACCATTCTGATGGGTGCAAGTCAAGGAATAAGAGTGTATGCAGATGCCCATTTGCTTGCCGCAGGAACGGCTGAAAACCCGATTACCATTAAAGGTAGAAACGACAATGCCGGTTATTGGCAAGGTATTGAAGTGTCGAGTCAGACACCCGGAACGACGTTTGATTACTGCAATATTTCGGGCGGCGGCGCAGGAAGTGGCGCAGACGACGGGCTGATTAAGTATTATGCCAATTCATACCTCGAACTTTACAACAGCAATCTGTCCAAGAGTTTGCACAGCGGCGTAGTTTGTCAGTATTCATCGTCAAGTTTCAATGTGCATTACAATGCTCAGTTCAAACAGTCCAATGTTACTTTTTCGGAGATAACAAATGCCGTTTTCCGTATCGCTGAACCTGACGCAGGCAGTTTTGCCGCCTTGCCCGCAACAGGCAGTTCGTGGTGGCAGTATTAAACATTGCATAACAAGCGTGCTAAAACCGCATCGGCGAAAGTTGGTGCGGTTTTTTGTTTTAATATTTTTGACACTGACAGGTCGAGGCGACACTGTCAGGTCTGCCCGCCGCAAACAAAGACCTGTCAGGGTGCTTGCACCTGTCAGTGTCAATCGTCATTCGTAATCGTTTTGTTGTATCGTTCCCTTCAAGGTATATGAGAACATTGGCGTCTATTGCAACACGGTCGTAATCATTGGCGGCATTAAAATGCGTCATAACATCGTTATAGGTTGTTATAAATTGTTATTTTGCCCGATAGGGCATTCATATCAATAGAAAACAATACACCACGACAAACATTAAAACCTCGTAGAGGTTTTATGTTCAACCTACGAAACTTTCGTAGATCTACGAAAGTTTCGTAGATAATTGAATTAATTCGTAATTTTTAATTCGTAATTGATTATGTAACTATCGGTTTTTCAGTTATTTAAAAAGTAGGGTAGGGGGGCGCCTATTTTTTATATGGCTCTTATCAAAAAATATACTATCTTTGCAAAAAATACTTTTTTCGATGAATAAACGTACAGTAGCCATTTTATCTGTTTTGGCAGTCGCATCCTTATTAATAGTGTTTTATTCGTTTTCGCCATCGGGTTATACGTTAGTAGAAACGAATACTCAGGAGCCGCCGGAACACAAAAGTGAATCGCCATACTTTCCGAGTGAGATTAATTTCGCCGATGAGCCAATGCCTGTGGATTTATACGATATTCACGAAGCCCTTGAACGTGAGTTAATCGTGAACATGAATTTCCATTCGAGCACCATACAATATCTCAAACGCAGTTACCGTTATTTCCCGACTATTGAGAAAATATTGGCGGAAAACGGCGTTCCGGACGATTTCAAATACCTGTCGCTGATAGAAAGTGATTTTATGAACAAAGTGTCGCCCAAGGGGGCAACCGGTTTCTGGCAGTTCATGAAAGACGCCGCCAAAGACTACGGTTTGGAGGTAAGCGGCGAGGTGGACGAGCGTTATCATCTCGAAAAATCGACCGTTGCCGCCTGCAAATACCTTAAAAACGCTTACAGCCAGTTCGGTAACTGGACAATGGCTGCGGCGTCCTACAATATGGGCGCGGCAGGACTGAGCAAACAGTCAAAGCAACAGATGAACGATAATTATTACGATTTGCTGCTCAACGAGGAAACAATGCGCTATCTGTACCGTATCGTTGCGGTGAAACTCATTTTAAGTAATCCTGAAAGTTACGGCTTTCATATACCTGAAAATGAAAGATATAAACCGATTGAATATACGGAAGAAAAAGTGAATAAACCGGTGGATGACTGGGCGGTTTTTGCCAAAGACCATGGCACCAATTATAAATATCTGAAATTTTTGAATCCGTGGCTGCGAGATACCAAATTGCTCAATTCTGCGAAAAAAACATATATCGTTAAAATTCCGAAGAAAGGATGAAAGGACAAATGGACAATAGGATAAAAGGACAAAAGGAAATAACAATCAAATTAAATAATAATTAATAATAATTAAATTTAAATTAATATGAAAAGAAGAGATTTTTTAAACACAGCGCTTATCGGCGCAGGCATCCCATTGGGAGTAGCGCCGATTGCGCTCGGTTCGTGTAGCGAACAACAAACGGCAAAGACCTATTCGCCGGAAGAATTGGGTATGTTTTCTTTTGTAAAAGAAGCGCCTGACGGCAAACCTCTGAAAGCGGCATTAATAGGCTGCGGAAGTCGCGGAACGGGCGCAGCCCATCAATTTCTTGCGGCAGGTCCTAATTTGTCCATCATTGCGTTGGGCGACGTATTTCCCGACCGGATGGAGGATTGCCGAAAAAGCCTGAAAGAGCATTGTAACAATGAAGTGGCAGAAGCGAATTGTTTTATCGGATTCGATGCATACAAAAAAGTATTGGCTATGGACGATATTGACGTGGTACTTTTGTGTACGCCGCAGCACTTTCGTCCGGAACATTTCAAAGCGGCTGTGGAGGCGGGGAAACACGTCTTTATGGAAAAACCCGGCGCCGTTGACCCCGTTGGCGTGCGTACCTTGCTTGCCGCCGCCAAAGCGGCAAAAGCCAGAGGCTTGACTGTCATTACCGGCACTTGCAGCCGGCATCGCAGAGATACTTGGGAAGCATACATACAGGTGAAAAACGGAATTATCGGCGAATTGATTTCCGCAACGGCTCACGGGCATCAGGGCGCCATGTGGTTCAAAAACAGACGTCCCGAATGGAGCGACATGGAATATTGTCTTCGCAACTGGTTCAATATCAACTGGCTTAGCGGAGGGCTTTTTACCGACCAGACAGTTCATTTTATTGATATCGCCACATGGTTCATGGGGCAGCGTCCGGTCAAAGCCATTGGCGCCGGAGGACGCGCACGCCGACTGATTGGCGATACCTACGACTTTTTGAGCGTGGACTATTACTACGGCGACAACAAGCGCCTGTTTGCCACAGGCAGGCAGATAGACAGTTGCGACGGTAACTTTTCAACACAAATACTTGGAGCAAAAGGCGTGGTTCAGTTTACGTGGGAAAATGACGTACAAATTGTAGATTACAATGGAAATACACTCTGGAAGTATGATTATGAAGGCAATCCCATGAGAAATTCATACGAACAGGAACACGTGCACCTTGTTGAATCCATACGGCTGAACAAGCAAATCAATCAAGCCGAAGATCTGG
>JAISKR010000186.1 GCA_031260845.1 Bacteroidales bacterium | reverse complement strand
AGGATTACCTGACGCGCAGGCAAGTAACTTGTACTTTACTTCTCACACCTACCGGCAGCTTATTGATGAATCTACAGGATTGTATCTCAAACCGTGGGCAGACATTTACAAACTAATTTTGCAAGAATTAAAATTGAACAGATAAATGGGATTGCAAATCCCGTCAACGCAGAAATTGTCACTTTAAGAGATTGCTTCGCTAAGGCTTAGAATGACGAGTTTTTGCAAATCGGCGAAGATGAAAACCAACGGTCTTTAAGCAATAGCGTAGGGCAACGTCCTACGAAATGGTCTCCGCTACACATTAGCCCTGAAAGGGCGCAAGCGAATGAATAACAATGCTTACGCCCTTTCAGGGCTGTGGGCGGGTGTCATTTCCACAGGGCGTTGCCCTGTGTTATTGCTAATAAGGCTTTCAGCCTTTAACCCCCCCGCTCGTCATTTCCCTTTTTGATAAACCGAAGGCTTATTGGGGTCTACCATTGACGTATTTTAGCAACTACGTCATTTCCTGTTATTTAAAATTTTTTTATCACAACTCGAAATGACAGCCGTACTTTGTGTCCCCGAAGTAAAGAAATGCAAATACTTGAATATCTCATATTTCGCAATATCCATTTCATCATCACTTAGTTTGGATACTTTTTTAAGTTTTTCGTGATGATTTTTCAACTCAATACGTGTGTAATCACTTGCATAAAAATGATATTCGTATCTACTACTATCCTCATTTTATAAAACGTTCGCGGTTTGCCTGCCACCAGCCTTTTTTAGATTCTCTCGCAATATCATTTACATCTTCCTGCGTTGCCCAACTTCTTGCGGTTGCCTCTTTATATGTCATCAAGTCAATCATACGCTGTACTTCCTCAAAATTAACAAAAGAGGGAATGCGCATAATTATTTCGCTGTTTGTCCTTTCGATTACCATGGCTTTGTCTATTTAAAATTTACCCCCGCAAAGTAAGCATTTTTTTTTGAGAAAATGAAAAAAATAAAACTCACGCAAATAAAATCGTAACACGATTACTAAAAAACGTATTACGATTTAATTATACATCTAATTATCAGTCAATTATAAGTAACACGATTTTATTAAATCGTGTTACGCAGAAGTAAAAAAAAGAGAGTAGAGATTTTTCTACTCTCTTTCAATTGATTTCAACAAATTATTTGTTGCCTTTGATGGCAGCGTGTGCTGCCGCCAATCGTGCGATGGGCACGCGGAAAGGCGAACAACTGACGTAATTCAGCCCGATATGGTGGCAGAACTCTACGGAACTCGGCTCGCCGCCGTGTTCGCCGCAGATACCCACTTTCAAATCGGGACGGATAGAGCGTCCGTTGACGGTAGCCATTCCTATCAGTTGTCCCACGCCCTTTTGGTCGAGGATTTGGAACGGGTCGTCTTTCAGAATGTTCTTTTCCAAATAGACCGGCAGGAATTTGGCAATATCATCGCGCGAATAGCCGAAAGTCATCTGCGTGAGGTCGTTGGTGCCGAACGAGAAGAACTCAGCCGACTCTGCTATGCGGTTGGCGGTGAGTGCGGCGCGAGGCACTTCAATCATCGTGCCTACCTTGAACGCAATGCGGTCGTTGTACTCGGCAAACACCTTGTCAGCCGTAGCGCGTATGATTTGTTCCTGATACTTCAATTCGTACAGAATGCCGACCAGCGGAACCATGATTTCGGGGATGGCTGTAATACCGCGCTTTTTAAGGTTCAGCGCTGCCTCGATGATGGCGCGTGTCTGCATTTCGGTAATTTCGGGATAGGTGTTTCCCAAGCGGCATCCGCGATGCCCCAGCATCGGGTTAAATTCGTGCAGCGAATCGACCTTTTCCTGTACCTGTTTCAGCGAAATGCCCATTACCTTTGCCATTTCTTCCTGCCCTCTCAGGTCGTGAGGCACAAATTCGTGCAGCGGCGGGTCGAGCAGGCGCACGGTTACAGGCAATCCCTGCATGGCTTCAAAAATACCTTCGAAATCGGTACGTTGCAGCGGCAGCAGTTTTTCCAATGCCTTGCGGCGTCCGGCTTCGTCGTCGGCAAGAATCATCTCGCGCATGGGGATGATTTTTTCGCCTTCAAAGAACATGTGCTCGGTGCGGCACAATCCGATGCCCTGTGCGCCAAATTCGCGTGCTACTTTGGCGTCGTGCGGGGTGTCGGCGTTGGTGCGAACCTGCAAACGGGCGTGTTTGTTAGCCAGCGTCATCAGTTCGCTGAAATCGCCGCTCAGTTCGGCTTCCTTCGTCTTGATTTGCCCGCTATATACGTTGCCCGTAGAGCCGTCCAATGAAATCCAGTCGCCTTCTTTGAGCGTCTGCCCTTTCACGGTGAGGGTACGTGCTTTATAGTCTATGACAAGGTTTCCGGCGCCTGAAACGCAGCATTTGCCCATTCCACGCGCTACAACGGCTGCGTGAGAAGTCATTCCGCCGCGTGCCGTGAGGATTCCTTCGGCTACGTTCATGCCTTTCAGGTCTTCGGGCGAGGTTTCCACGCGCACCAAAATTGTTTTCTTGCCTTTTTCTGCCCATACTTCGGCGTCTTCCGCAAAGAATACGATTTGACCGGTGGCAGCGCCCGGCGAAGCAGGCAATCCCTGCGCTATTTTAGCGGCTTTGGTCAATGCTTCCTTGTCGAAAACGGGGTGCAGCAGTTCGTCCAACTTCTGGGCCTCGCAGCGCAGCAGGGCTGTTGCCTCGTCAATCATGCCTTCGTGGAACATATCCGTGGCTATTTTTACCATGGCAGCGCCGGTACGTTTGCCGTTGCGCGTTTGCAGCATCCACAGTTTCCCGTCCTGTATGGTAAATTCCATGTCCTGCATATCCTTGGAATGTGTTTCGAGCAGTTTTTGCGTCTCGAACAAATCCTTATACACAGACGGCATGGATTCTTCCAGCGAGGGATAGTTAGCGGCGCGTTCCTCTTCGGTCACGTTGGCTAATTTTGCCCAGCGCTGTGAGCCTATCTTGGTGATTTGCTGTGGGGTACGAATGCCGGCTACGACGTCTTCGCCCTGAGCGTTAATCAGATACTCGCCGTTGAAAAGGGCTTCGCCGGTGGCTGCATCGCGCGAAAAGGCGACGCCGGTGGCGGAATTGTTGCCCATATTGCCGAAAACCATTGCCTGCACGTTCACAGCAGTGCCCCAATCGGCGGGAATGGCATTCAGTTTGCGGTACAGGATGGCGCGGTCGTTCATCCAACTGCCAAACACCGCCATTACAGCGCCCCAGAGTTGTTCCCATGGGTCGGCAGGAAAGTCTTTGCCGGTCTTTTCCTT
>JAISKR010000105.1 GCA_031260845.1 Bacteroidales bacterium | reverse complement strand
GGAACTTTTCGGACACGAAAAAGGTTCATTCACCGGCGCCACCGACAACCGAAAAGGCTATTTCGAGGTGGCTGACGGCGGCACGATTTTCCTTGACGAGGTGGCTGACCTGCCCATGCCTACGCAGGTACGCCTGTTGCGTGTGCTGGAAACGGGCGAATTTATCAAAGTGGGCGGCACCAAAGTGTTGAAAAGCAACGTGCGCGTAATTGCCGCCACCAATGTGAATATTTCCGAAGCCATCATGCGCGGAAAATTTCGCGAAGACTTGTTTTACCGCCTCAATACGGTGCCTATTTTCATTCAGCCGTTGCGCGAGCGCAAAGAGGACATTTATCTTTTGTTCCGAAAGTTTGCGGCAGATTTCGCCGAAAAATACCGTATGCCTGCCATTCAACTGACGGAAGACGCGCAACACAGCATGGCGGCTTACTATTGGCCCGGCAATATCAGGCAGTTGAAGAACATTACCGAGCAAATATCCATCATTGAGCACCAGCGCACCATCAACGCGGATATGTTGAAGCAATACCTGCCGGAACAAATGTCAAGCAACCTGCCAGCCTTGTATAACAGGGATGACAGCGAGAAATCCTTCTCGTCCGAGCGAGAAATACTGTACAAAATCCTTTTTGATATGCGCAATGACGTCAACGATTTGAAACGCTTGGTGGCAGTGATGCAGCAGCCCGACAACCGGAACGCATCCATCATCAATGCCCAGAATTTCATGGAAGTGATGCCCAATCACGCCCAAAATATGACGGTGCAGGAACCTGAGATAATAGACACGCAGGAAATAAAAGACGAATCCCTGTCAATATCCGGCAGAGAAGCCGATTTAATTAAGAAAGCGCTGGAAAAATGCAACGGACGCCGCCGCAATGCAGCCAAGGAATTGGGTATTTCGGAAAGAACCCTCTACCGGAAAATTAAGGAATATGGTATGGACAATGAAGAATAAAAAGATGAACAGTATATATAAATGTATGATAGCGGTGGCGGTGTTTTTATTGCTGCCTTGCGCCTGTGGACGTGTAACATTCAATATGTCAGGCGCTTCTGTTGCCCCTGCAAAGACCTGTCAGGTCAATTACGTCGAAAACAGAGCGGAAATAGTGAATCCTCGGTTGAGTTTGCTCATTACGGAAGGGTTGAAAGATAAAATACAGGCAAACAGCAGTCTTCTTTTGGTCAACAGCAATGCCGACGTGCTTTTTGAAGGCGAGATTAGCAGTTACAATGTTCAGCCGCAATCAGTTACCGCAGCGGGTATGGCAGCCAAAGACCGCCTCACGGTAACTGTCAAAATTAAATTCACCAACGAGGTGAAACCGGAAAACAGTTTTGACAAATCATTCTCTCGTTTTTACGAATACACCACCGGTACTGCCTTTACTTCCATTGAAAATACAGCCGTTGACGATATTCTTGAACAGTTGATGGACGATATTTTCAATGCCGCTTTTTCAACCTGGTAATAAAAAAAAATAAAAAAAGTATTGATTTTACATTATTATTGATTATCTTTGTAGCATAAAAATTTAATTTATCATGAAAAAAGTTATCACACTTTGTTTATTGTGTATCAGCAGTTTAATACTTGCCAAAGAGCCTATTAAGGCATTAATTGTTACCGGACAGAACAATCACAACTGGAAGGACAGTCATTTGATTTTGCAGAAAATCCTTAACGAAAGCGGCGTTTTTACAGCCGATTTGGCAATTACGCCTTCGCAAGGACAGGATATGTCCAACTTTCTGCCCAATTTTTCGGCGTACAAGTTGATTGTGTTGGACTATAACGGCGATGCGTGGCCAGCAGCCACCAATAACGCCTTTTTGGAATTTGTGAAAAACGGCGGCGGCGTAGTAGTCTATCATGCAGCCGACAATGCTTTTCGCAATTGGAAAGAATATAACGAAATCATTGGTTTGGGCGGATGGGAAAACAGAAATGAAACCGACGGACCATACGTTTACTACAAAGACGGTCAAATCGTGAGAGACAACACCCCGGGACCCGGTGGAAGCCACGGTCAGCAACATGAGTACAAAGTAGAGATTCGGGTGAAAAATCACCCCGTCACGAAAGGATTACCCGAATCATTTGTTCATTCGCAGGACGAATTGTACGACAGGATGCGTGGTCCGGCTCTGAATATGACCATTTTGGCAACCGCTTTTTCCGCTAAAATCACCGGCGGAACAGGTCGCGACGAACCTATTTTGTGGACTGTAAATTGGGGAAAAGGCAAAATTTTCCATACCGTACTCGGTCATGTGGGCGGTGAAAAAGAGCACCCCTCCATAGATGCTTGGTTTTCACGTACTTTACTCAGAGGCGCCGAATGGGCAGCCACCGGTAAAGTCACTCAAATTAAATAAATTGTTAAATCAATTTTCCTAATTAAAAAAATACGTACTTACGCCATGATAGAAGAAAGGTTGTCTGTTACAGGCAGCCTTTCTTCCTTAAAAGACGCCTTAAATACCAAATAATCAACGTCATGAAAAGAATTTTTGCAGTCGCTATCTGTTGCGGAGTAAACCATGAAAACCGGACATTAAATATTTTAAAGAATAATTAACTTTTTTTAATGCAAAGAAGCATTTATTTTTGTCATCGTTTTTTGAATATAAAACAATAAGAATCTGTTATGAATGAAGAAGTAAATATCAAGGAATTAAACGAGCGCATACAGCAGGAAAGCGCTTTTGTGGATTTGATAGGTATCGAAATGAATAAGGTGATTATCGGACAGAAACACCTGATAGAAGGCTTGTTGCTGGGCTTGTTGTCCGATGGACATATCCTGTTGGAAGGCTTACCCGGTTTGGCGAAAACATTAGCCATCAACACGTTGGCTACTACCATCGACGCCAAATTCAGCCGCATACAGTTCACACCCGACCTCTTGCCTGCCGACTTGCTCGGAACAATGATTTACAGCCAGAAAAATGAGGAATTTACCGTAAAGAAAGGTCCCATTTTCGCTAATTTTATTCTTGCCGACGAAATCAACCGTTCGCCCGCCAAAGTGCAAAGCGCCCTGTTGGAAGCGATGCAGGAAAAACAGGTCACCATCGGCGGACAAACCTACCCGTTGGACAAGCCCTTTTTGGTGCTGGCAACGCAAAACCCCATCGAACAGGAAGGCACCTATCCCCTACCCGAGGCGCAGGTTGACCGTTTCATGCTGAAAGTGGTCATCGACTATCCTTCAAAGGAAGAAGAACGCCAGATTATTCGCGAAAACCTCGGTCGCACCTTCCCCACAGCCACCACTATCCTGAAACCCGCCGACATCATCAAAGCGCGGGAAACAGTGAAAGAGGTATATATGGACGAGAAAATAGAACGTTATATCATTGACCTCGTGTTTGCCACCCGTCAGCCGGAACAGTACAAATTGGACAAAATCAAGCCGATGATTACCTACGGCGCATCGCCGCGTGCAAGCATCAACCTTGCCAAAGCAGCCAAAACCTACGCCTTTATCAAACGTCGCGGTTACGTTGTTCCCGAGGACGTGCGGGCAATCGCATACGACGTGCTGCGCCACCGCATCGGACTTTCTTACGAAGCCGAAGCCGAAAATATCACTTCGGTGGACATCATCACCGAAATCATGAACGCCGTTGAAGTACCTTAGCAATTGACAATGGACAGTTGACAA
This sequence comes from Bacteroidales bacterium, assembly GCA_031260845.1. GTDB lineage: Bacteria > Bacteroidota > Bacteroidia > Bacteroidales > UBA4181 > JAIRLS01. The sequence continues at coordinate 6,202 of JAISKR010000105.1, read as the reverse complement.
TGGACAATTATCCATATTCAAAAATTGAAAATCAAAAATAGGGATGGATGCTTCTGATTTAATCAAACGGGTAAGGAAAATAGAAATCAAAACGCGGGGTTTGTCGCGGCATATCTTTGCGGGTGAATACCATAGCGCATTTAAAGGGCGCGGAATGGCGTTCAGCGAAGTGCGCGAGTATCAGTATGGCGACGACCTGCGGAACATTGACTGGAACGTGACGGCGCGTTTCAACCATCCTTACGTGAAAGTGTTTGAGGAAGAACGCGAACTGACCGTGATGCTGCTGGTGGACGTGAGCGGTTCGCGTGAGTTTGGCACATCCCTGCGTTTCAAACAGACACTCATGGCTGAACTTGCCGCCACGCTGGCTTTTTCGGCAATTCAAAACAACGATAAAGTAGGCGTCATCCTGTTTTCGGACAAAATTGAAAAATTCATCCTGCCCAAAAAGGGACGGCAGCATATTTTGCGTGTCATTCGCGAATTGATTGAATTTAAGCCGGAACACACACGCACCGACGTATCTGTCGCCTTGCAGTTTCTCACCAATGCCATCAAAAAACGCAGTACGACCTTCGTTATTTCCGATTTTATGAGCCAACCTTTCGACCATGCTTTGGAAATCGCTTCGCGCAAGCACGATATGGTAGCGCTTCGTGTGTATGACGCCCACGAGGCGACGCTTCCCGCCGTCGGATTAGTGCAGTTCCGCGATGCAGAAACAGGACAGATGCTGTGGGCTGACACTTCCAGCGCCCTTTTGCGGCAACAGTATGCCCAGCACTGGAACAAGGCGCAGGCTTCGCTTGACGACACCTTCCGCCGCTATGGAATTGACAATGCTTTTATCCGCACCGACGAGGATTATGTAAAACCTTTGATAAAACTTTTTAAACAACGAAATTAACCGCCTGTTAAAGCAGCCTTAAAAATCACGTATTTACAAATTGATTTCGAGGATTTGCTTTATATCGGCTTGTGCGTTGGGAACCGACAAACTCTTTCTCAGCAACCCTTTCAGTTCGGCACAACATTCAGTGAGTGCGCTTTCGCTGTTTTTCATCATGGTCATTTTGAGATTCAGGCGTGTCAGGCTAATTTTGAGCGCCAAAAAATTCCATGCAAACTCTTTGGAATGCGTAATGACGTATGCAATGATGCTATCGGATATTTTTTCAATGGTATCGGCTGTATATGTCATGCTTTTTCAATTTCAAAATTAGGAATATCGTCAACTGTAATATAAACGGTGGTTTGACCGAGCAGTTGATAGGCTACTTCGCCATAAACTACCGGTCCGTGCATCTTGCGCAGGTATTGTGCGCAAATATCGGGCTGAATAAAATTCCCGATACAGGTGATTGAGTACAGGATTGTGTCGCTGAGCAGCGTCGGTTCAGAAATGTTGTCGTCTATTTCGGCAATTCTGTATTCAATGTTTTGGAACACAGGCGGCGACACAATCACCTCTTTGTCGGTGATACCGCAACACGTCACATTAATCATGGCGCCCGAATAATCGGCTACAAACGGCAATTTCGGGTCATAGCCAATTTCCCGTAAATATTCGGCAAAATTCCGTTTTTTACCGTTAATAATGGCGTCTGTCAATATGTCGCCATTGGCTTCAAAACTGATTTCATCGCCTTTTCCCTGTCTGAACGGGTTGAAAATGTGCAATTCGGCGTATTTGGTGTCGGGAAGTTCTATGTGCATAGCGAAAGCCTTGTCGGTGTATGCTTTGGCTTCGACGCCGGACACTGCATACGAAGGTTCGGTCATGATGGAATCCAGCGGGCGTCCGGTTAACCATCCGCTCAACGGTCTGCACGCGAAGTTTTCATAATAGGTCGCATTGGAAGCAAAGTCTTTTGAAACTTGACTTCCATACGGCATAATTAATAAGGTAAACACATTACCGAGTTTTTCAGCATCATTATAAATCTCTTTGATGTTGGTTTCGTCGTATTCCTGAATGGTGGTTTTCAACACGTAATCAGGCAGTTTGGTAACAAAAAGTTTTTCATACGATGTTACCTGATGTTCGGGATATAGAATGAAGAAAGGCGTTGTTCCCCCTATCCAATTTCCCTTGGGTAACTGCGACAACAATGCGATGTCGCCTGCCAGCAACAAGCGGTCGCCTCTCAGAATCATGGCTGACGCTTCTTCCGGTGTGATTAAATTTTGGTTCATCTTGATGTTGAGATTCTTTTGGATTTATTCTATATCAATGACGATGCAAATGTACAATTTTTATTTTAAAATATCAAAAAAAAAATTAAAAAAGTTGAATTAGTTTTTAATTATGACCTGTTCAACATACCGATGCAGAAAATTATTTGCTTTTGCATCATTTATTTTTGTACTTTTGCGGCAAATGTCAAGATATGAATTTTAGTGATTTTTTATTGATGAGGCAGGAATTGAGCCTGATGGCTGTGTTTCTCGTTCTGCTTGTTTTTGATATTTTTGCGTCTGAACGCGCAAAAGGCAGTTTACACTTGCTGGCTTGTCTGCTAATGGCGGCTCTTACCGTGATTGGATTTGTGCCTGTTGCGGAAGGAACGGCTTTCGGTGGCATCTACGTACAGTCTTCCATCACGGCAGTGATGAAGAACGTTTTAAACGTGGGAACCCTGTTGGTTTTCCTGCAATCCGGCAAATGGCTTCGCGGAATACCGCTGCGGCAGGGCGAATTTTATGTCATCACGTTGGCAACCCTGCTGGGAATGTACCTGATGATTTCATCCGCCAATTTCATGCTGCTGTATATCGGCATCGAAACGGCGTCGCTGCCGCTGGCTTGCTTGACGGCTTTCGACAAATACAAACAAAAATCGGCTGAGGCAGGTATCAAATATATCCTGATGACAGCCTTTTCGTCGGGTATCATGCTGTTTGGCATATCCTACCTGTACGGCGCAACGGGCACCATGTACTTTGCCGATATGGCGGCGCTTGTCAGCCAAAATGCTTTGGTGATAGCCGGATTTATCTTCTTTTTCGCAGGGTTGGCTTTCAAAATATCCATTGTTCCCTTCCATTTTTGGACGGCAGACGTGTATGAAGGCGCACCTACAAGCGTCACAGCCTATCTTTCGGTTATATCGAAGGGCGCAGCGGTGTTTGCGTTGATATTCACGCTCTGGCAGGTGTTTGGCAATCTGGCGCAGGTGTGGCATCATATTTTATGGGGGTTATCGGTACTCACCATCGTCATAGGCAATCTTTTCGCCATTGGTCAGAAAGACATTAAACGATTTTTCGCGTTTTCGTCTATTTCCCAAGCCGGATTTATTCTGTTGGGCGTGATGAGCGGCACAGCGCAAGGCATGAGCGCTACGGTGTATTTTGTGCTTGCCTATTTATTTTCCAACTTGGCGGCTTTCGCTGTTATTTCTGCCGTTGAGGGCGAAAGCGGCAAAACCGACATCAAAGCCTACAACGGCTTGTACGCCACCAATCCGAAACTCAGTTTCGTGATGACGCTGGCAGTATTTTCGCTGGCAGGGATTCCGCCTTTTGCCGGATTTGTCAGCAAATACATTGTTTTTGCCGCCGCAGCCGAACAGGGTGAATATCTTTTGGTGTTCATCGCCCTGCTCAATACCGTCATTTCGCTCTATTACTACCTCTTAATCGTGCGCGCCATGTACATCAATCCGAACGAGGAACCTGTCGTTTGTTTCCGCACCGACGGCGGCAACCGGTTGAGCATGATACTGTGTACGGCAGGTATATTGGTAGTCGGCTTGTTAAGCGTCATTCACGAGTACATCAGCGAAATAAGTTTTGGTCTGTAATGAACGTTAATATATAGTGTATGCAAAATAATGTTTTTAAAATAAAATGGCTGTCGGGGCTGATATACTTGCCTTTGACTGTTTTTTTGTTTTCATGCACCTCTGCGTCTCAGGATAAATTAGTGGCAAAAGTTCAGAATAAACAATTATATCTCAACGATATAAAACATATTTTTCCGAAAGACGTTTCCAAAGAGGACAGTGTGTCACTGGCAAAACTTTATATTGAAAAATGGGTGGAAACCCAATTATTGCTCAACAAGGCTGAATTAAACCTGTCAAAAGAACAATTGAACATATCGAAAGAAATAGAAACTTACCGCGCTTCGCTGCTCATTTATAAATATGAAGAGCAAATGTTGCGCGAAAAAATGGATACCATAGTGTCCGACAGCGAATTAAAAAAATATTACGACGCCTATTCTGCCAATTTCATTTTAGACGAATATGCCGTAAAAGCATCCTATGTCCAGATTAAAGCAAACGCGCCTCATTTAACCAAGGTGAAGAAATGGTTTGCATCGGATAAGGAAAAAGACTATCAGGATTTAGTCGATTACTGTTTAGAAAATGCGATGGGGTTTGAAAATTTCAATGATGACTGGGTATTGTGGTCAGACGTAGCGAAAACCATTCCACAGTCGGAAGAAATTTTCAAAAAAATAGCCTTTTCCAACAAGGTGGAAATAGAGGAAAATCAGATAATTTTTCTGCTCAATGTCAAGGATAAAAGAGCGGCAGGCGAAGTGGCGCCCCTTGCCATCGTAAGCGGAAAAATCAAAAATATCATTCTCAACAAACGAAAAGTTGAATTTATCCATCATTTGGAAAAAAATATCTTTAATGATGCACTGTCCAAAAATAAATTTGAAATTAATTAAACATATTATCATGCATACCAAGTCAAAACATCTTAAATATTTGCTCTTCATTCCTTTGTGTTTTGTTGCGCTGAGTGTTCAGTCACAATCGTATATCATCGACCAGATGGTTGCCATTGTCGGAAATAAATCCATCAAACAGTCGGATATTGAAGGTATGTATCTTCAATACAGGATGCAAGGCGCCCCCATGCGCGACGACATGAAATGTTCCATTTTTGAAGAACTGCTGACACAAAAACTTTTGGCAAGTCAAGCGGAAGTGGACAGTTTGACGGTTGATCCGAGCAAAGTGGAATCCACGTTGTCACGTCGTTGGGTTCAGATGGTAGGACAAGCAGGTGATGAGCAGGAATTAGAAAAATATTTCAAAAAAAGCATTTTCGATATCAAGGATGACCTGCGTAAAGCGTTGTATGAGCAAGAGTTGTCAAACAATATGCAGGAAGAAATTTTAAAGGACATCAAAGTCACCCCATCGGAAGTGAGGGCATATTACAATAAACTGTCAAAAGACAGTATTCCTCTCATCAACGGACAGGCAGAAATTGCACAAATTGTGGTGTATCCGCCATATAGCGACGAAGTGATAAGCGAAATACGTCAAAAATTGCTTGATTTGCGCAAACGAATCATCAATGGGGAAAGTTTCCGCACCTTGGCAGTGTTGTATTCCGAAGAGCCGGCAGCGTCGCGAACCGGAGGCGAAATGGGTTTTCACGGGAAAGGTGGCGACGGGAGAGGTAATTCCTTTGACCCCGAATTTGTGAGAGCCGAATGGGCTTTGAAGAACAAAGGCGACGTTTCCCGCATCGTTGAAACGGAATTTGGGTATCACATCATTCAATTGATTGAAAAACGCGGCGACCAAATCAATTCGCGTCATATCATCATGACGCCCAAGCCCGATCAGGAAACAAGTGTGAAATCAATTGCGCGATTAGACAGCATCGCTACCATCATTAAGGATGAAAAAATAGACTGGAACACGGCTGCCTTGTACTACTCACAAGACGAAAAGACAAGGCTCAACGGCGGGCTATTAGTAAATCCCGCCGATTACAGCACTTTGTTTGAGATGAACCAGTTGGAAAAGGTGGATTATGAAGTGATTAAAAATTTAAAGCCTGACGAAATTTCGGCGCCATTTCAATCCGTTGACGACAAACACAAGCCTGTTTTTAAAATAGTGAAAATCAAATCATTGTCCGACCCTCACCGAGCCAATCTGAAAGATGATTATTCCTTTTTGCAACAAATCACGGAAAACAGCAAGAAAATGACCGTCATCAACAAATGGGTGAACGAGAAAATCGAAACCAGTTATATTTACATTGACGAGAGGCTTGAACGTTGCGGATTTCATAATACAAATTGGGTGAAATGAGTATTTTCCGGTTTAGATTGGCTAAACTCTATCTTTTCTGTCCTCTGTACATCCTGCTGTTAGCGGAAATGTACGAGGTGCAGGCACAAGAGCGCCCGCCCATCAGGAAAATTGAAATTACCAAC
>JAISKR010000095.1 GCA_031260845.1 Bacteroidales bacterium | reverse complement strand
GGTAAACGCTGTTCCCCACCTGAATAAGCGAGCCTTTGGCGCCCACTTTCACAACCGTTATCCAGCAATCTTCGGCGATGGCAGCCAATGCTTTCTCTGGATTGCTTTCCCCTGTGTATGCACGGGCTTCGTCGGCGTTGGCAAACACAATGTCGGCATATTCTTTCACCAAAAAATGTAGAAAATCAAGGTTATCTTCCACCACATTGAAACTTGCCATGTCGATGATTACGTCCAATCCTGCTTCTTTTGCTAATTCCACCGCTTTACGGATTAATTCGTGGTGCTGCATCAGGTAGCCTTCGATATAGAAATGAGTGTAATCTTTAAACATGGACACATTCAGTTCATCAGGTTCCATTTCGCCGCCTGCACCGAGGTAAGTGGCAAAAGTACGTTCGCCGTTGCGACTGACCAATGCCAGCGCCAATCCTGTTTCGCTGTCGCTGAACTTCATCAGCGGCGTCACACCGTAGTGCTGCAAATCCTTTTGGAAACTTTCGCCTAACCTGTCCTTCCCAATCTTGCCGATAAAAGCCGTTTCGACGCCCAAAGAGGCTAAGCCGCATATCGTATTGGCAGCAGACCCGCCCGATTTTTCAACGGTGTTCAGATGGCTGACTTTTTCTAATGCCAGATTGGAAAACTCTTTGTCCACCAATTGCATACTGCCCTTTTGCAGGGATAAGTCCTTTAATAATGTATCGTTGGGAAGTGTGACCATCATGTCCACCAAGGCATTCCCCATTCCTAAAACTTTCATGTTCCGAAGGTATTTATTTAATCAACTGCAAAAGTAATATAATTTTGTCGGTTGGCGACAGGATTATTGTAAACTTTCCAAAATTTATACGTACATTTGCCAAAATTTTTGTTCGTATAATTACGGACAAAAAGGTAATATTGAGAATATTAAGAGAGATGGAAATGATAAAAATTACTTTTCCCGACGGAAATGTGAAGGAATATGAAAAAGGGGTTACTGCACTTGCAATAGCGCAGCAACTCAGTCGTCAACTGGCTGAAAGCGTGTTGGCTGCGTCTGTCAACGGAGTTACCTGCGATTTGAATCGTCCCATCACTGAGGATGCGGCGTTTAAGTTGTATAAATGGGATGATGAGGAAGGAAAGCACGCTTTTTGGCATTCGTCGTCGCACTTGCTGGCAGAAGCCATTGAAGCGCTGTATCCGGGAACGAAATTCGGTATAGGACCTGCCATTGAGAGTGGTTTTTACTACGACATAGACCTTGGCGACCGCCACCTGACCGACGCCGACCTGCCGAAAATAGAGCAAAAAATGCTCGAACTGGCGCGAAGCAAGGAAACTTTCACCCGCCGCGACGTTACGAAAGCCGAAGCATTGGACTATTTCGGAAAAAAGGGCGACGAATACAAGACCGAACTGATTTCCGACCTTGCGGACGGCACCATTTCCTTTTACAGTCAGGGAAATTTCACCGATTTGTGCCGCGGTCCGCACCTGCCCGACACTTCGCAGATTAAAGCCGTCAAATTGACGAGTATTGCAGGCGCCTATTGGCGTGGCGATATGAAACGCAAGCAACTCACCCGCGTGTATGGCATCACTTTTCCGAAGCAAAAACTGCTCGACGAGTACCTGCAACTGTTGGAAGAAGCCAAATTGCGCGACCATCGGAAACTCGGCAAGGAGTTGGAACTGTTTATGTTTTCGCAACGGGTAGGGCAAGGCTTGCCTATGTGGTTGCCCAAAGGCGCCAAATTGCGCGACCGTTTGGAAAATTTCCTGAAAAAAGTGCAGAAAGAATATGGTTACGAACAGGTCATCACACCGCATATAGGGCAGAAAGAACTGTACGTAACGTCCGGACACTACGCCAAATACGGCGAAGACAGTTTCCGTCCCATCACTACACCACAGGAAGGCGAAGAGTTTATGCTGAAACCGATGAACTGTCCGCACCACTGCGAAATGTACAAATTCAAACCGCGTTCGTACAAGGATTTGCCGGTGCGTTATGCCGAGTTTGGCACGGTTTACCGCTACGAACAAAGCGGTGAATTGCACGGACTGACACGTGTGCGCGGTTTTACGCAAGACGACGCTCACCTTTTCTGCCGTCCCGACCAGTTGAAGGAGGAGTTCATCCATGTCATCGAAATCATTTTCAGAATTTTCAAAGCGCTTGATTTCAAGGATTTCATCGCACAGGTTTCTCTTCGCGACCCCAATAACAAAGAGAAATATATCGGCAGCGACGAAAACTGGGAAAAAGCCGAAAGCGCCATCATAGAAGCGGCAGCAGAAAAGGGTTTGCAGACAGTTGTGGTGTTGGGTGAAGCCGCTTTCTACGGTCCCAAACTCGACTTCATGGTGCGCGACGCTATCGGGCGCAAGTGGCAGTTGGGCACCATTCAGGTGGACTACAATCTGCCGGAACGCTTTGAGTTGGAATTTACCGGCGCCGACAATCAGAAACACCGTCCGGTGATGATTCACCGCGCCCCTTTCGGCTCGATGGAGCGTTTTGTGGCTGTGCTGCTCGAACATACGGCAGGGAAATTCCCCTTGTGGCTCACCCCCGAACAGGCTGTGGTGCTGCCGATAAGCGAGAAATATAATGAATATGCGGCAAAGGTGACGGAAACACTGAACAGCGCCGACATTCGCGCCTCTTTGGACGACCGGAACGAAAAAATAGGCAAGAAAATACGCGACAACGAACTGAAACGTATTCCTTATCTGTTGATCGTGGGCGAGAAAGAGGAACAAAGCGAAAGCGTGTCGGTCAGAAAACAGGGTGAAGGCGACAAAGGCTCAATGTCCCTGTCGGAATTTGCCATGCTCATCAGCGAGGAGGTAAACCGTCAGGTAAGCGCGTTGTAAAAAATTGACAATTGACAGTTGACAATTTTGGGCGTCATAAATACAGTGCTATAT
>JAISKR010000061.1 GCA_031260845.1 Bacteroidales bacterium | reverse complement strand
ATTTTCTGCCAATTAATTTGAAACAAAGGGAAAATATATATTGATTAATTTTTGAGATGCAAAATTAAAGAAATATTGAATACGAAATAAACATTTAATAAAAAAATATCAATAATATGATGATCCGTAATAAAATGCTGTCCCTGCGGAACAAACAGCCATATACACTGGTGTTGCTGTTGAATTGACATTGTATGGTTCTTCCTTTTTCCATTCTTCCTTTTGCATTATTTTTCAACCCCTTAAAATATCTGATTAATAATCAGATAAACAGCAATTGATACCCTTAAAAACATCTAAGTCAAAAAAATATTAACAAACTTTATACATCATATTCAATAATTTTATCTAAATTTGTGGGAAATTGATTTTTATGTATCATCCGATAAATTTGGTTCGTCATTTGCCGAATACGCTAACTTGTTGCAATCTGTTGTGCGGTTGTATCTCTGTTGTGTTTGCGCTCAACGGCGAAATTGTAACTGCCGGTTATTTCATCATGATTGCCGCTGTGTTTGATTTCTTTGACGGTTTTGCAGCGCGATGGCTCAAAGCCTATTCCGCTATCGGCAAAGAATTGGACTCGCTGGCGGATATGGTCAGTTTTGGCGTGGCGCCGGCAAGCATCATGTTTGTGCAACTGCACCATTCGGTCGTCAAAGCGGGTATTCCTGCCGGAACATGGGACGCCGGCTGGTGGATAGCGCTCTCGGCATTCCTGATTGCCGCATTTTCGGCGCTCAGGTTGGCAAAGTTCAATATCGACACGCGGCAATCGGACTCGTTCATCGGAGTGCCAACGCCCGCAACGGCGCTTTTTATCTGTTCCTTGGCATTCATCGTGCAAGATGCGGGAACAATAGCGGCATTCGTAAGCAATATGTATGTCCTTTTGGCAATTATCGTAGCCTTTTCGCTGCTGATGGTATCTGAATTGCCTCTTTTTTCGCTCAAAATTAAAAGTTTTGCATGGAAAGCCAATCAAGTCAGATACATTTTCTTGGCGCTATCGGTAGGGATATTGGCAATTTTCCGATGGGCGGGATTGGCGATGGTGATTCTTTTTTATATTGTATTATCAATAGTTATGTGGCTATCGGCGCCTAAAAATCAAAAGGAAAGTCTTGACGTATAGATGAATTATCTGGCGCATACATATTTATCAGGCGATAACGATGATATTAAAATCGGTAATTTTCTTGGTGACTGGGTGAAAGGTAGTGATTACCTGAAATATTCCGAAGACATCAGGACGGGCATCATGTTGCATCGAAACATCGATTCGTTCACCGACCATCACCCGATTGTACATCAAAGTGCAAGCCGGTTTCAGCCTCGTTATGCCAAATATGCAGGGGTTATCATTGATATTTTGTACGACCACTTTCTGGCATTTCACTGGCACGATTTCAACGAAACGCCCCTGCGCGACTACATCAACAGGATTCACAACATCATGCTGAACAACTTTGAAATACTGCCGGAACGCTTGCAAAGTTATCTTCCGGGCTTCATGCAGGAACGGTGGATTGAGCGCTATGCCACCGTGGACGGCATTCGCGACGTGCTGGACACCATGTCGAAACGCACTTCGCTGCCCAATGAAACCGAATTTGCCGTTGGCGTGATGGAGGCATATTACGACGATTTCCGTCGTGAGTTTTTCGACTTCTTCGGGCAAATTATCGAATTTGTAGAATCCAAATTTATGATTTCCATCTATCGACCGGGGGCTTAATGACATGATTAAATCATTACAAATCAATATTTTGAGTAAATATTTTGCAGATAAAATAATTATAAGTAATTTTGCAGCCGAAAATGCAGGAATTTTATTTCTTGCAAAAACAAAAAATTACGTTGGTGACAACAAATGAACGGAGCCTTTTGGCGAAAGCGAGCCTGACATACAGAATATTCATGTATTATGTGCATATATTCTACAAATATCTCTATTTCAGGAGAACTTATTTTATCAATTCAGAAAAAGTGCCTGACAGCGCCCCGGTAATGATTGTATCGAATCATCAAAACGGCGCCTGCGACGTGCTAAGCATCCTGCTGTTTATTTGCCGAAAGTGTAAAACGCGGAAAATAAGGTCGGTAACACGCGGCGACATTTACGACGCGCATCCGATAGGCAAAGCCATCATGGGCTGGTTGGGTATTCTTGCGGCTTATCGCATTGATTTTGAGGGTGAAGAATCTTTGAGTAAGAATGAACTGTGCATCAATACGATGGAACAAGAGTTGATGAACGACGGGGTGGTTATCCTTTTCCCCGAAGCCAACCACCAACTCAAACGCTGGTTTGGCTGGTTTTCCCCGCGATACCTCATTGTCATGTTCGAGGCTGCCCGAAAGTGCAATTTTCAAAAGGAAATATACCTGTTGCCATCATGCAACCATTACCGCACCTACGATGAAATACACGGCGAAACACTTATCCGCTACGGCGAGCCTATTGCGCTGTCCCTTTGGTATGAAAAGTACCAAACAAAGCCAAAAACGGTAGTGAGAGAACTCAATGCCTTGGTAAAAGAGCAAATCAGCAGCATGATGCTCAACATTACCGATTTGGACAACTACGATGCCATTGATTATCTGCGAAATACCTATGGAGTCCATTATGCAATGGACAACGGACTGAATCCCAATCGTTTGCCCGACAAACTGACGGCTGACAAACAGTTATTTGCAAAATTGGAAGAGTTAAAAACGACGCATGAGCAAGAGATACAAAAAATTTACGATTATGCTATCCGTCTGAAAACCAAAACAAAGCAATATCGAATAATCGACAAAAACGCCGATGAAAAATATGCGGTATGGAATTTGTTGTGGTTGGGCATTGTTGGTCTCGTTCTGTTGCCGTTGTTGGTGGCGTCGGCTGTTCTCAACTTGTTGATTGTTGGTTTGCCCAAATTCATCACATCCAAAATAGACGACATCAACACGCACTGTACCATCAACATACCGACGACAGTGCTGTTCACTATCCCGCTAACGGTCATCATCCTGTTCGTACTGACATGGATTTTTACCAAAAGCCTGTGGATATTCCTTTTCTGCGTGGTCGCATTGCCTTTTTCATACATTTTCCTGTTTCGGTACTACCATGCAGGCGAACGTTGGATGAGCAGGTTTCGGTTTGTCTTCCTGTCTAAAAACAAAAAAAGTGAATGGCTGTCATTCAGAAAACAAACTTTTGATAATTTAGATAATATACTAAAAACGAATAATTTACGATGAAAAGAAGAGTAGTTATTACGGGAATGGGTATTTATTCCTGTCTGGGCAAGGATTTAGACACGGTGCAGGCGTCGCTTTACAACGGTACGTCGGGCATCGTTTTAGACGCAGCGCGAAAAGAATTAGGCTTTCGTTCGGGTTTGACCGGAAATGTACAGGTTCCCGATTTGAAAGGCGTGCTTAGCCGCAACCAGCGGGTGTATATTCCCGAACAGGGCTTGTATGCCTACGTGGCAACAGCCGAAGCGCTTGCTCACGCCAAACTGACGCAGGATTACATTGACGCTCACGAAATAGGACTGCTCTACGGCAACGACAGCAGCGCAGAAGCGGTGATGAACAGCATAGACATCATGCGAGAGAAGAAAAACACCACGCTGATTGGGTCGGGCGGCATCTTCAAATCCATGAACTCTACCGTTACCATGAATCTGGCGTGTATCTTCAAGTTGAAAGGCATCAACCTGACCATTTCAGGCGCTTGCGCGAGCGGCTCTCACGCCATCGGCTTGGGAAGCCTGCTCATACAATGGGGCTTGCAGGATTGCATCGTCTGTGGCGGCGCACAAGAAGTAAACCCTTACTCTATCGGCAGTTTCGACGGCATCAGCGCGTTCTCTGTTCGCGAAAGCGAGCCTACCAAAGCCTCGCGCCCGTTTGACCGCGACCGCGACGGATTGGTTCCGGGCGGCGGCGCGGCTACCGTCATCATCGAAAGTTACGAATCGGCTGTGAAACGGGGGGCGCCCATCCTTGCCGAAGTGTGCGGATACGGCTTCTCGTCTAACGGCGACCACATTTCCGTGCCCAACGTGGACGGACCGAGCCGGTCGCTGCAAATGGCTATCCGCGAGGCAAACATCGACATACGCAAAATCGGCTATGTGAACGCCCACGCCACGTCCACCCCGGTGGGCGACCGCAACGAGGCAAAAGCCATTGCCAACGTTTTTGGCGACTACAAGCCGGAAGTGACCTCTACCAAATCCATGACCGGACACGAAATGTGGATGGCAGGCGCAAGCGAAGTCATCTATTCCATGCTGATGATGAAAAACGACTTCATCGCACCGAATCTCAACTTTGAAAACCCCGACGAAGACTCGGTAAAGTTGAACATTCCGGCAGTGCGCATCCACAAACATTTTGACACCTTCCTGTCCAATTCCTTCGGGTTTGGCGGAACCAATTCTACCTTAGTAATCAAAAATATTTAATTAATATAAAAATCAAAAGAATGAACAAGCAAGAAATCGTCGAAAAAATCAACAATGCCTTGGCAGAAGAATTTGAAATCGAAGTATCCAAAATCACGCCTGATGGTGACATCAAGGAAACGCTCGACTTGGACAGTCTGAGTTTAGTGGATATGGTGGCATTGGTGGAAAATGTTTCCGGTGTGGAAATAAAAGGCACAGACGTGGTTTCGATTAAAACTTTCGAAAACTTGTATAAATTTATCGAAGAAAGATTGTAAATTTGATAAAGGCATGAAATTCACCAAAATGCACGGAGCCGGAAACGATTATGTCTATATTAATTGTTTCGAGGAACAGGTTGAACACCCCGAAGAACTGGCGATTCGCGTAAGCGACCGCCACAAGGGCATCGGCGCTGACGGCTTGGTGCTGATTATGCCGTCAAGCACTTGCGACGTCCGCATGAGAATGTTCAATGCCGATGGCTCGGAAGCGCAAATGTGCGGAAATGCCTCGCGCTGCGTGGGTAAATACGTCTATGAACACGGACTGACAAGCAAAACGGAACTGACCTTGGAAACGCTTGCAGGAGTGAAACGGCTTTTGCTGTTCCCTGAAAGCGGCAAAGTCAATAAAGTTTGTGTGGACATGGGCGAACCTGTCCTGAAAGCCGCCGACATTCCCGTATCTCTGTCGATGGAACAGGTTTTGGACTATCCGGTGCAATTTCCATCCAAAAAGTGGAACATTACCTGCGTGTCAATGGGCAACCCCCACGCCGTCATTTTTACCGACGAAATTGACGGTTACCCTGAAAAATACGGAACGGAAATTGAACTTCATCCGATTTTTCCTCAAAAAACGAATGTGGAATTTGTGCGATGTATCAGCCCGACACATTTAAGAATGAGGGTGTGGGAACGCGGCTCAGGCGAAACGCAAGCCTGCGGCACGGGCGCCTGTGCCGTATTAGTAGCGGCAGCGCTCAACGACAAAGCCCAACGACAAGCGACAATAAGCCTGCTGGGTGGCGACCTGAACATTGAATGGCGCGAAAGCGACAACCACGTTTACATGACCGGCAACGCCGTAAGCGTTTTCAACGGAGAGATATAGAGGGGTATCTCTACTTGATAATTTCAAATAGCAAAAAATGGCAACCGTTGTCGATTTCCGTTTATCTGTTTTATCCTATCACAAGATATTTCCCTTGTAAAGGTCGTCAAAATTCTGTTCGCCGCCATTCGGGGCGTCTTCGTCTTCGGCGGCTAACTCTTTGGCTTGTTGCAGGTCGCTTGCGGCGCCTTCTTTGTCGCCTTTTGCTTTTTTTGCGCGGGCGCGTTCGGCATAAACTTTCGCAGACTGGTCGTTGTGTTCAATGGCTTCGTCGAAAACGGCAATGGCTCCATCGTACTTTTCCTGTTGCAACAACAGTCTGCCGAACGTGAGATAGGAAGTTTCATTGAAAGGGTTGAGCGCCAATGCCTGCTGGTAGTCATCCGCAGCCTTCGCAACATTGCCCAGCAATTCGTGGATGCGACCGCGCAACAGCAACGCCGTTTCGTCTTCGGAAAGAAGTTGTACCGCTTGGTCGGCATCCTGCAAAGCCTCATCTATCCGCTGCATCGTGACATATATCTCGGCGCGTAATTGGTATGCTTCGGCAAAATCTTCTGCCAATGCAATGGCTTCCGACAAACAAGCAACGCTGCCGGACAAGTCGCCAAGCGCCTGTTGCGCCCTCGCTTGCAGATAGCGGGCTGTATGGTTGGCGGGGTCAAGTTCAATGATTTGCGTGCAATCGGCAATCACTTCCGTAAACCTGTCCATCACGAAAAGAAGGTTGGCGCGTGTCAATAAGGTCGATACTTTGCCGGGGTCGATGACATTCAACTCATTCGACACTTCCAGCGCTTTTTCGTAGGCACTGCTCATGACGTATGCCGACGCCAGAAAGTTCATCGTTTCAATGTCCTGCTGTATTTTCAACGCTTCCGTAAAGCATCGAATGGCATAATCCGTCCGACGCATCTGTTGCGCCTTGATACCATCATATTTCAGAATATCAAAGTTCTTTTTATCCTCTTTTTGCCGGTCTGTCAACGGCTCTTCATCGGACGAGCGAAAAAAATCCCATATCATATTATTGCTTTTTTAAAAAGTGCAAAAGTAACGATTAATGGAATAATTGTGAAAAAAAGTTTTACATGACCATAAATAGTTATAAATAGTTACGGGTGGTTATAAATTGTGATTCAATAGTGAGTCAATAGTGATACAATAGTGATACGATAGTGATTCAATAGTGATTCAATAGTGATACGGTGGTTAGTTGTAAGTGGTAAGACCTGTCAATTACGAAGCCTCCCCCAACCCCCTCC
>JAISKR010000163.1 GCA_031260845.1 Bacteroidales bacterium | reverse complement strand
ACGGGACGGTTGCCCGTTAATCAATCCCAAATAAGCCTCCATCTCGTCATTCGACACGGGAGTATTGGGCAAAAACTTTGAAATTCGCGTAATATAAACCTGCTTATTCACCCGTATGTATGATATATATAATAAATAAAATCAAAGCGACAAAGATAAGGAGAAATCTCTTAATAATAAAAAATTATTACACATCGTCGCCATTTATTCATTTCATATCCGCTACAAACGCGCCGCTACGTTGGGTATTATGGCAGGGGATGCCTGCCCGTTTACATTCTTCCTCCCATAGCGCTGCCTTGTCGGGCGTGTTGGATGCATCCGCTATAATGACGCCGGGCGTGCAGCGGCGAAGAATGTCGTTCATGTCTGCCCTTATGTTCTGGGTAATGATAACAATGTCTGCCTCCACATCGTTCATCAGGCTGCTTGGCGGATGAAGCCGGTCGAAGATGAGGATGCGTTTTCCGGCAAAACAGAGGTAATTGTCCGAAGTCTGAATATCGGGGAAAGGGATATTAGCAGGCGGTTGCAGAAAAACGCTGTCCAAGGGACGAAAAACCGTTTGGTCGAGGCGCATGGCAACGCGGGCGTTATGCGTTAGGCTGTTTACCGGAAAAGCCTCATTACGGCTTCGGTGCCACACCATGTCCTGCCGTCCGTTCACCATTTGAATAACAGTATTGCCTTGCGAATTATAGACGAAAAGATGCTTTTGCGATACATCGCGGTAGTCGCAATACACCGAACCGCTCACCCACGCCAAACACACCACGAGGGTAAGAATGAGATACTTGCTCCGGCGGGTAAGCAGCCATACGGACACGAGAATCATCAAAGCGTAAGCGAGCCAGTTTTCCCAACCGCCAAACCGGATGGAACTGATGAGGCTGCCGGGAAGTTTTTCTATGAAAAAGATAAAGGAATTGAGGATATAGATAGCCACGCCGAACAGTTGTCCCCACAAATTGAACAGTACCGGAACAGGCGACAGAACGAACAGGATGACGGCGCCATAGATAACCAGCGAAGACAAGGGAATGGCAATGAAATTGGTCAACAGAAAATAATTGGGAAACTGGTGGAAATAGTAGAGGGATATGGGTGCAGTGCCGAGTTGTGCCGCAATGGAAGTGCAGGTGAGTTGCCAAATGTTGTCGGCAAGCGAGTTTTTGAAATTCAGCAAATTGTAAAACTTCGGATAGAAAAATACGATAGCCAACAGCGCCATGTAGGAAAGTTGAAAACTGACGTCGAAAATATTTGCAGGATTGACAAGCAAAAGCAGGAATGCCGAAGCCGCCATACTGTTGTAAATATAGGCTCTACGCCGAAGTCCCATTCCTGCCACAATGATGGAAAACATCAAGGTAGCCCGCAATACCGAAGGCGACATTCCTGTAATGAGGGCATACAGCCAAAGACAGCCCAACATAATCAGCACCCACCATATTTTATGCCGTTGCAGAAAGGTGATTTTTCCAAACAGAAAGTTGAGAATGAGAAAATACACGCCCACGTGCAGTCCCGAAACGGATAAGATATGCATGGCGCCCGAGGCGGAATAGGCGGATAACAAATCGTTGTCCATTGACGCCCGATAACCCAACGTGAGCGCCGAAGCCACTGCCATTTCGTTGCCGGTAAGCCCCGATTCCTCGTAAATACCCAGCAGAAAATAACGGATGCGGTTGGAAACATTCACGAGCGGATTTTGTGCGTAATGCTGCAACAATGTCCATTTGCCGCCCTCCACAAAGGCGCTTCTGCTGATATGCCGGCGCGACAGATAGGCGGCATAGTCTAATTCATAAGGGTTGCCGGCATTGGTAATCGGTTTCAGCACAGCGTCCATCATCAATTTGTCGCCCTGCCTGAGCGCTAAGGACAGGCTGTCCTTGCGGATATAGAGGATGACCTTTTCGCTGCCCTTTTGCCAACTGCTGTCCCGCAAGCAACTGTTGACCACAGCAGTCATTTTTATGCTGTTTTCGCGTTCCAAGGGCGGTTCTTCGATCACTGCCGTGAAGATGACCTGTTCCGTTTGGGTTTGGGGCGTGTAACTGTGCACGGCTACTGTTGCGGCGCCGCTTGTCAGCAAAAACAAATCGGAAACCAAGCCAAACAGCCACTCTCGGCGGCGTCCCCATCTTTTTCGCTGCCACAGCAATACGCCGACTGCCACAAACAGAACAAAAGCCAGCCATACTAACGGTTTTGCGGAAACAGGAACATAAAAAGCCAACAATATCCCTGCCAAAAAAGGCAGTAGAAAACGGACAAAAGGCGCCTGATGGAAGAATGTTTTCATCTTACCTCCTCTCCATCATCACTATGTTTTCCACATGATGGGTGTGCGGAAACATATCCACAGGCTGCACGGCTTTGACGGCATAGTGTTCCTGCATGAGCGAAATATCCCTTGCCTGCGAAGCCGGATTGCAACTCACATAGACGATGCGGCGGGGTGCAGCCGCCAACAAGGCGTCAATCACCTTCGGATGAACGCCTGCCCTTGGCGGGTCGAGAATCACGACGTCTGGACGCCCCTGCTGTTCGATAAATTCAGCGTTGAGCACATCTTTCATGTCGCCTGCAAAAAAAGCGGTGTTGCCGATGCCGTTCAGTGCAGAATTTTCTTTGGCGTCTTCGATGGCTTCGGCTACGTACTCAATGCCGACCACCTTTTTTGCCTGTCCGGCAACAAAATTGGCGATGGTTCCCGTGCCGGTATAGAGGTCATACACGGTTTCCGCGCCCGTCAGTCCGGCAAAATCGCGTGCTATCCTGTACAATTGGTATGCCTGCTTTGAGTTGGTCTGGTAAAACGACTTGGGACCGACTTTGAATTTCAAACCTTCCATTTCTTCGGTGATGAAGGGCTTTCCTCTGTACAGATGCGCGTCCAAATCGGCAAAAGAGTCGTTTGCCTTGGGATTGATGACGTACATCAGCGAACTTATCTCGGGAAAACGCTCTACTGCAAAGTTAAGCAGATGTTCCCGATAGGTAACATCATCGTGGTAGAAGCAAACTATCACCATCACTTCGCCTGTGGACGAGGTACGGATAATCAGATTGCGCAAAAAGCCTTCGTGACTGCGCAAATCAAAGAAGGGCATCTTTTCGCTCAACGCAAATTCTTTGATGGCTAAGCGGATGGCATTGGACGGGTCGGGTTGCAGGCTGCAATGGCGTATGTCCAGCACTTTGTCAAATTTTCCCGGAATGTGAAACCCAAGGGCATTGGGATTTTCCACTTCGCCGCCCGATTGTACTTCCTCGTCGGTGAGCCATCGCTTGCACGAAAAGGTAAATTCGAGTTTGTTGCGGTAATATAAAGTCGGGTTGGAAGCCAAAACGGGCGGAATCTCAGGGACGTCCAATTTGCCGATGCGTATCAGGCAATCCGATACATTTTTATGTTTGTAGAAAAGTTGTCGGTCATATTTGAAATCCTGCCATTTGCACCCTCCGCACAGCGTAAATTCGGGGCAAACCGGCTCCGTGCGCAGGTCGGAAAGGCTTTTCATGCCAATGACAAGACCTTCCGCATATTTTTTACGTTTTTTGGAAATCCGTATGTCCACCACATCGCCCGGAACGGCATGAGGCACAAATATCACCCATTCGTCCGATTTCCCTACTGCCCTGCCGTCGTCGGCAATATCCACAATGGTTACATTTTCGACAATTGTTTGCGGTTTGTTTTTTCTGGACATTTTGCTCCCGCCGGTTTACAATTCTTTTCTCAATCGCGCCACCGGAATGTTCAGTTGTTCGCGATATTTGGCGACAGTACGGCGTGCTATCTGGTAGCCTTTATCCTGCAATATCGCCGCTAATTCGTCGTCGGTGAGCGGTTTGCGTTTCGACTCTAATTCCACGTTGTCTTGCAGTATTTTCTTGATTTCCCGCGTCGATACCTCTTCGCCCGACTCGGTTTGCATACCTTCCGAGAAAAAATACTTTAAAGAAAACATTCCGAAAGGCGTTTGCACATATTTGCTGTTGGCTACCCGCGACACCGTTGATATGTCCAAACCGGTAATGTCTGCAATATCTTTCAGAATCATGGGATTGAGCAAAGATTCATCGCCACCGCTCAGAAAATACTCCCTTTGCAGGTGGATGATGGCTTCCATCGTTTGCATCAGGGTGGTTTGACGTTGTTTGATAGCGTCAATGAACCATTTGGCAGAATCGAGTTTTTGCTTCACAAAAGAAACGGCTTCGCGCTTGGTTCTGTTTTTCTTATCCTGACTATATGTGGAAAGCATATTGGTGTAGGTCTGGCTCACCTTCAATTCCGGCACATTGCGCGAGTTGAGCGTCAAAGTCAGCACGCCATTGTTGCTGTCGAGAATGAAATCGGGGAAAATATGCTCCGCCACCTTGTCGGAATGGTACGAACCGCCCGGCTTGGGATTGAGTCTGAGTATTTCCGCAACGGCGTCTTTCAGTTCTTCTTCGGTGATGCCCAAACGCGCCATGATTTTATCGTAATGCTTTCGGGTAAATTCTTCAAAATAATCCACCAGAATTTTCCTTGCCCGCTCTATTTCGGGGGTTTCCGCTTTCTGGCGAACCTGAATAATCAGGCATTCGCGAAGATTTCGCGCTCCTACGCCTGCCGGTTCAAATTCCTGAATCACCTTCAATGCCTTTTCCAATTCGGAGTCATTTGTTTCAACGCCCAGCGAAAAAGCCATATCATCGGCAATAGACTCCAACGGACGGCGCAAATAGCCGTCATCATCAATATTGCCGATGAGGTATTCCGCCAAAGCCTTTTCGCGCTTGTCAATATTGCGAAGCCCGAGTTGCGACACCAACTGGTCGTGGAAACTGGCGCCTACGGAAAAGGGAATTTCCGCCTTTTGTATGTCCTGACTGTAATTCTTGGCGTTGAGTTTGTAGAGAGGCGTTTCGTCTCGCAGATATTCGTCAATCGACAAATCTTTGGTGTTGTCGTCATCCGTCTGCGGCAGGTTTTCTTCGCCTTCCTCATGTTCACGCCCTTCTTCCAGCGCAGGATTTTCCACCAATTCTTCTTTGATGCGTTCTTCCAACTGCATGGTAGGGATTTCCAAAAGTTTAATCATCTGTATCTGTTGCGGTGACAACTTTTGGATTATTTTTTGCTGTAAGCGTTGACTCAACATAAGGCGTAATATTTTTATGTTTTAAAATTCAGCATTTTTTGGCGTTCGCGGGAAAGGTATCACGTCGCGAATGTTGGTCATTCCCGACACAAAAAGCAATAATCGTTCGAGACCCAAGCCGAATCCGCTGTGCGGCGCACTTCCGAATCGGCGAGTGTCAAGATACCACCACATATCCTTTTCGGGAATGTGCAGTTCTTCAATGCGTTTCCTCAACTTTCCGAAATCTTCTTCGCGTTGCGAACCGCCAATGATTTCACCTGTTTTTGGGAAAAGTACGTCCATGGCGCGTACCGTTTTCCCGTCATCGTTCTGTTTCATGTAGAACGCTTTAATGTCGCGCGGATAATCCGTCAGAATCACCGGTTTTTTGAAATGCTTTTCCACTAAATAACGTTCGTGTTCCGATTGCAAATCCACACCCCAACTTACCGGAAATTCAAATTTCGCACCCGACTGTTCCAAAATTTTCACGCCTTCGGTGTAAGGCAGTCGCACAAAATCATTTTCCACCACAAAGCGCAAACGCTCTATCAATTCATTGTCGTACATACTTGCCAGAAATTCCAAATCGGCAGTACAGTTTTCAAGCGCATAACGAATCAGTGATTTGAGAAAATCCTCTGCCAAATCCATATTATCGGTTATTTCGTAGAATGCCATTTCGGGTTCAATCATCCAAAATTCCGACAAATGGCGCGGCGTATTGGAATTTTCGGCGCGAAACGTGGGACCGAAGGTGTATATCTTGCCCAAAGCCATAGCGCCCAACTCACCTTCCAACTGTCCCGACACGGTGAGGTTTACCGGCTTGCCGAAAAAATCCTGCGTATAGTCCACAGCGCCGCTATCGGTGACAGGAAGATTGTCCAATTCCAAAGTGGTGACATGAAACATTTCGCCTGCTCCCTCGGCGTCAGAGCCGGTGATGATGGGCGTGTGCAGGTAATAGAATCCGTGGTCGTTGAAATACTTGTGAATAGCGAAAGCCATAGCGTGCCGTATCCTCAACACCGCGCCAAATGTGTTGGTACGCGGACGAAGGTGGGCTATTTCGCGAAGAAATTCCAGCGTATGCCCTTTTTTCTGCAAAGGATAACTCTCAGGGTCGGCGCCGCCGTACAGCAGAATGTCCGTAGCCTGTACTTCCACTTTCTGCCCCTGTCCGCTCGATTCCACCAATTTGCCGGTGACAGCCACGCATGAGCCTGTGGTGACTTGCTTCAACAGTTCTTCAAACAGCGCCACCTCGACAACTACCTGCAAATTATGGATGACAGACCCGTCGTTGATTGCCAGAAACGCCACATTCTTATTGCCGCGTTTGGTACGCACCCATCCTTTTATCACCACCTCGCTTCCCACCAAATCAGTGGATTTCAACAAATCATTGATTCTTAACCTTTCGCGTTCTTTCATTTTTTTAGTTTAACAAAATTTCAAACCACAAAAGTATAATATTTGTTCAAATATTTGGTGCTAAAAAGAAAAAAATTTATTTGCAAAATGAAAAAAACAAAATACTTGATGAGCGAGTCTGAATTTAGGTTCGATTCATTTAAAAAACGGATAACAGGTGAACGTTTCGTCGTCAATTGCATAATAAGGCGCATATTCAAAGGTTTTACCCTCGCTGCTGAAAGCAAAATGAAGCGGTTTTCCGGCTACTGGTTTTAACTTTGAAATCAATTCGGATGATAGTAGCGGGATATTCAACAAACCTTTATTGACGGAATCATCCACAACCGCCATTAAAAGCGGACCATACTCCAATGCGTAGGCTTCCTT
>JAISKR010000153.1 GCA_031260845.1 Bacteroidales bacterium | reverse complement strand
TTAAATTTGCGGTTTGAATATAATAGATATATGGGTAATATTGTAGCAATTGTAGGGCGTCCCAATGTGGGAAAATCGACCTTGTTTAACCGGTTGATTGGACGGAAGGACGCCATTGTGGACGAGCAGTCGGGTGTTACCCGCGATCGGCACTACGGCAAGGTGGAATGGAACGGACAGGAATTTTCGCTCATCGACACCGGCGGTTACATTACCCGCTCAGACGATGTGTTTGAGGAAGAAATCCGCAAACAGGTGCGGTTGGCTATCGAAGAGGCTGATGTTATTCTGTTTTTGGTGGATGTGGTGTCGGGAATCACCGATTTGGAAGAAGGTATTACGCGAATCCTGCGACAGTCGGGCAAACCGGTCATGCTCGTGGTGAACAAGGTGGATACCAATGAGCGACAGTATGATGCTGCGGTGTTTTACAAGTTGGGCTTGGGCGATTATTTCACCATCTCGTCCATCAACGGCAGTGGCACGGGCGATTTGTTGGACGCCGTGCTGGAACGCCTTCCCGCGAAGGAAGTTACCCCCGAAGAGGTAGAGGAATTGCCCCGTATCACTATCGTTGGACGTCCCAACGTGGGGAAATCGTCGCTTATCAACGCATTGACGGAAGAAGACCGCAATATCGTGACGCCCATCGCCGGAACCACCCGCGATACGATTGACACGCTGTACAACAAGTATAACCACCGTTTCTATTTGGTGGACACCGCCGGACTGCGCAAAAAGGGCAAAGTAAGCGAGGACATTGAGTTTTATTCGGTCATGCGGGCTATCCGCGCCATAGAGAGTTCGGATGTGTGCCTGCTGATGCTGGACGCCACGCAGGGCATCGAAGCGCAGGATTTGAATATCTTCCGGCTCATACAGCGCAACCGCAAAGGCGTTGTGATTTTGGTCAATAAATGGGACTTGGTAGAAAAAGACACCCATTCAACAAAGAAATTTGAAGCCCTCATCCAAGAACGGATTGCCCCGTTTACGGACATACCCATCATTTTCACCTCAATGGTGACCAAGCAGCGCCTGCAAAAAGTGCTCGACGTGGCGATGGAAGTGTATCAAAACCGCATCAGACGCATTCCCACCTCGCAACTCAACGAGGTGGTGCAACAAATCATCGAAGAGCATCATCCGCCCGCGCTGAAAGGAAAATTTGTGAATATCAAATATGCCACCCAATTACCCACGCTGGCGCCTTCCTTTGTGTTCTTTTGCAACCTGCCGCAGTACATTCGCGACCCTTACAAACGTTACATGGAAAACCAACTGAGGGAAAAATTCAATTTTTCAGGCGTACCCATGCAACTGTTTTTCAGAAAAAAATAGATTAATAAAACATAAGTATATGAAAAGGATTATCATTTGTCTGTTGCTTGCCGGTTATGCAGGCGCCGTATCTGCCGCCGAAAACGATGAACTGACTGTCCCGAAAGATTCTACCAACAAGGATTACCGGAAAGTGTTGATGCTAAAAGTAAACAAAGGCAAGGGGTATCGCAAGCAAGCCTTTGAATTGGAAGACACTTATGCGCTGTTGGAAAAAGGCGTCAGTTATTTATCCTTCAATGTGGGCTTTCAGAGCAATGATATTGACGACTACTGGTTTGAACCGCTTGCTGTGGTAGATGAAATATACAGGCGGAACGCCTCTGGCTCACTTGCTTTGGGGTATTTCATCAAAAACAATATGTCCGTGGGCGTCAAAGGAAGTTATTCCTTCTCAGACACCCGCGTGAGAATAGAAGCAGACCTGTTCGACCTGCTTTTCAGCGCCCAAACCTACGAAACCAATAATGTCAGTTCCACCTATTCCGCAGCAGGCGTTCTCAAAAATTATGTGCCGCTCAACTGGGCGCACCGACTGTTCATCGTCAACGAAACCAACCTCAGTTTCTCGCACAGTCATTCATTGGCAAAAAACATCTACGACAATGGCGTCAAAATCAACAAAATAGAAAAGGAAAAATTTTCAGTCGGATTAGGTATTTCCCCCGGGTTCATGTATTTCATGACCAAGGGACTTGCTTTTGAGTTTTCGCTGAATCCGGTGCTCATCTATTTTGAAAAGACAGATATTACCAACAATCTGACAGACAAAGGGGAAGTAAACAATTACGGACTAAGTTTCAAATTTATGCCGCTTAACGTTCAATTCGGTTTTTCGTATTATTTCGGATTGGATTATTTCAAAAACAAGGAACACATTGACTTGGAAATGCGCAGAAGGTAGTATCAATTACGAATTAAAAATTACGAATTACGAAATACGTTTCTTTTTTGTCATTGATACCGGTTTTTCTCGTATCCTGCGGGAAAACGCCACCACCGCCACAGGCTTTTTACTATTGGCGAACGGTTTACAAACCGGACACGACCGAACAGCAGGCGCTGACCGAGAACGGGGCAGGGCGTTTGTATATCCGCTACTTCGACGTGGTAGCGAGTGGCGACGGCTACAAGCCCGAGGCAACGGTGTTTTTCCGCGACAGTCTGCCCGAAGGCATAGAGGCGATTCCGGTGGTGTTTATCGTCAATGACGTGTTGAAAACTATGCCGGAAGACAGCATTGGCGGCTTGGCTGAAAAGATATGCAGCCGCATCGGGCAAATTAACAGGCAACACAACATAAGCAACGTGCCCGAAATACAGTTGGACTGCGACTGGAACGGCAGCACAAAGGACAAATATTTCCGTTTGCTGCGGCTCGTCAAGGATTCGCCTTTGCTCAACGGCAGACAGTTGTCGGTCACGCTGCGGCTGCACCAGTGGCGATACAGCAAGACAACCGGCGTCCCGCCTGTGGACAAGGTATGCCTGATGTGCTACAATATGGGGCATTTGACCACCTACGGCAACCGCAATTCCATACTCGACACGGAAGAAACACGTGCATACCTCAATCATGCCGGTATTTATCCTGTTCCCATGGATATAGCGTTCCCGCTTTTCAGTTGGGGCGTGTGTTTCAGCAACCGACAATACAAGGGACTCATCAACAAACTGAGCAAAACGGATTTGACAGAGCCGTTTTTCACCGAAATAGCGCCTGATATGTACCGTGCAGACAGTGCAACTGTGTTGCGGGGCGCATATATCCGCAAAGGCGAGCATATCCGATTGGAAGAGCCATCGGTTGCCGACATTCGCAAAGCGGCAAAAATACTGTCGGCAAAAGTAAAAAATCCCGAATATATTGTCTGGTATCATTTAGATTCGCTATATTTGCAAAAAATACAAACAGATGAACGTTCCAAAATTGCTGATTTGTTCCGTTAGCCTGATAGCCGTGTCCGCTACGGCTTATCTGCTTGCCTGCGGCTGGTTTATCGACGAGGATAACGCCTACACAAGTTATTTTCGCAAAGATATTCCTCCGGCGCACCATAATTATTATTTCAGTTACCTGAATTATTACGACAATGCTATTGAGCAACAGACTGATAAACAACAGAATATTGCAGAATGGAAGCACTATTTGAGCGGTAAAATTGCCGATAAGGATGCTGAACAGGTCGTTTACGACATTCCTTTGGCTGAATTGAAGGAAATTTGCGCTTGTTCAACGACCGGACAATGGAAAAAGATAAGTCCCGCATGGCTTTCTAACAGTATGATGAATCGGATAGTGCAGCGCAAGGATATTTCAGCGCTCAATTATCTGCTGTATTCGCGTATATGCGAACAGCAGGCGGGACGGCGTTCGGATGACTGGCAGAGTGTCGGTTTTGACGCCAACGTGCAGGATTCGCTGCTCACCGTCGGGTTGAAGCATTACGCCGCGTCGAAAAGCGAGTTTCTTCGGCTGCGATATGCTTTTCAGGTGGTCAGAATGGCGTTTTACCTCGACCGGAAGGCTGATTGCGCTGATTATTACCGCAAATTAATGTGTGAATCGGTTGAAACCAAGGCATTGGCTAAACGTTGGGCGCTTTCCTTTTACTCAGGCGCTATCGAATCCGACGCCGAAGCGCTGTACGGCTATTCAAAAGTGTTTGAGCAATGCCCGCGTTACAGTCAGGCTGCCATGACTTCCTTCCGTTGGCGGATTAGCCGCACAGACACCACCCAATTGCTTGCCCTTTGCGGGGATGATGTTGAGAAATCCGTTGTTCACGCCATGATAGGCTTCACTTGTTTTCATCCCACGCTCGAACCCTTGATAAACGTGTATGACCTGAATCCGGGAAGTCCCTATCTCGAAACGCTGCTTATCCGCGAGATAAGCAAAATTGAAGCCGGATTGACCGGATATGACGCAGACCGCAAAGACGATATGCTCTTTCATGCGCGTCAATTGCAGGAATTGGCAATTCACTATGCCGGACTGAATGCGGTACGGCGTCCTGCACTGTGGCACACCGCCGCGGCGTATCTGGCTTTCTTGTCAGGAAATCACGAAACGGCTTCGCTGTTGGTGGACATTGCTGAGCAGGAACAGGAACACCCCGACAAAAAAGTATCCGAGCAGTTGATGGCTGTCAAACTGCTTGTGGAAACGGATATTTCAACCTTCGACGCCGACACGGAAGCGCGTATATTGCCGTCGTTGGAATGGCTGCTGGCAAACGTGCAGGACAGCACGGCGCCTGAAAGTCGCGACTTCTTCAATCGTACTGTGGCTCATTATTTTACGGAAAAATTGCCTGCCGTATATTTGAATATACACCAACCGGTGAAAGCGGCATTGTGCACAGGCATTGCCATCCGGTATTCCGATTTTGCAGGCGAGAACATTTACGAATTGAACGATTTTGCCTTTTTGGATAAAAATGCGGATATTCCTCAATTGGAAAGGATGTTGAAACAACTCGCCGCGCCGGAAACGCTGAGCGCTTTCGATGCATTCCTGTACCGCCACTGCCGGCAAAGCGAATCAGCGATTTCGGAATTGATTGGCACCAAATATCTACGCCGATTGCAGTTTCAAAAAGCCGAAAACTATTTTAAAGGCTTGTCCGACGCTTCCCCTCTATTCCATCTGGGCAACAATCCCTTTGCGCTTCCGGCGGCATTTGCCAAGCCGGCGGCAGGACTGAATGTCGAAAAAATGACTTTTCAGTCAAAACTTAGTTTCGCCGGTGAAATGGCAGCGCTTCAAAACCGGATACAACAAGGAACTTCCACGCCCGAAGATTTGTTTCGCTATGCCTGCGGCTTGTTTCAGATGACTACCTTTGGCAATTCGTGGCAATTGCTCAGTTATCGATGGACGTCTGCCGACAGAAACCAATGGGAAAAAGCACAGCCGACAGATGAACTGTACCATTACTACCATCTCGGCACGGCACGCGAGTATTTCATGCGGGCGTTTGAAGCGTCGCGAAACAAGGAATTAAAGGCACAGAGCCTGTTCATGGCTTCTTTTTGCTACCAACTAACGCTATCCGAAGAGTTGTACGCATGGCAAAACGGGAAATACGCCCCCACAGGCAGTTATTTTCTGCAAAATCCCTATTTCAGCCAATTGAAGCGACAATACGCCAAAACGGATTTCTACAAAGATGCCGTTACGCGCTGTTCGTATCTTTCGGATTTTGTGAAAAGGTAGTGATAGATAACCTACGAAAGTTTCGTAGATCTACGAAACCTTCGTAGGTTGTAAAAATTCAATCCACGCGATTTTTTTACCCGACAACGCATTTTGAAAACCGCACTGTCGTTGGATTGGGACGTTTTTTTTAACCAGCCCCTCTTTTATTCAAATCTTTTCAGTATTTTTGTCGGTCAGTAGTAATTATAAATAATAAATCGTTATGAGTTCTATTCCTTGGGAAAACAAACCCGCAAATGAAAAAGGCGTCGTTTGGCGCTATTCGGCTAATCCTATCATTCCGCGTGATGCGCTGAGCACTTCCAACAGTATCTTCAACAGCGCCGTTGTGCCTTTCGGCAAGGGCTTTGCCGGCGTGTTCCGCTGCGACGACACCAACCGCCGTATGCGCCTGCACGCAGGTTTCAGCGACGACGGCATCCGCTGGAACATTGAAGAGGAAGACATACGCCTCACCTGCGCAGATACAGAGATTGGCGAATGGGTATATGGCTACGACCCGCGTGTGGTATGGATAGACGACCGCTACTATGTGACGTGGTGCAACGGTTACCACGGTCCGACCATCGGTTGCGCATGGACAACAGATTTTAAGGTTTTCCACCAGTTGGAAAACGCTTTCCTGCCGTTCAACCGCAATGGCGTCATGTTTCCGCGCAAGATAAACGGTCATTTCGCCATGCTTTCCCGTCCAAGCGACAACGGACACACGCCTTTCGGCGACATTTTTTACAGCGAATCGCCCGACATGGAATTTTGGGGACGCCACCGCCACGTGATGTCACCGGTAAAATTTGAGTTGAGCGCTTGGCAGTGCACCAAAATAGGCGCCGGTCCCATTCCCATCGAAACCCCCGAAGGCTGGCTGCTGCTGTACCACGGCGTGTTAGCCTCGTGCAACGGTTTCGTTTACAGTTTCGGTTCCGCGCTGCTCGACAGGGAACAACCGTGGAAAGTGCTTGCCCGCAGCGGTCCGTATCTGCTCTCGCCGCAAAAAGACTACGAGTGCACAGGCGACGTACCCAACGTCACCTTCCCCTGCGCCACCCTGCACGAC
>JAISKR010000148.1 GCA_031260845.1 Bacteroidales bacterium | reverse complement strand
CTCACTACTGACAACACAACTGTTTGCTGAGTTTCATGGCGCAGAAATGCGGTCCGCACATGGTGCAGTGGTCGTTTTCGCCGGCGATGTGGCTGGCGCGGTAGTATTCCAGCGCCTTTTCGGGGTCGAGTGAGAGGTTGAACTGGTCTTTCCAGCGGAAGTCGAATCGCGCCTTGCTCAGGGCGTTGTCGCGCACCTGTGCTCCCGGATGCCCTTTCGCAAGGTCGGCGGCGTGGGCGGCTATCTTGTAGGCGATTACGCCCGCGCGTACGTCTTCCTTGTCGGGCAGCCCCAGATGCTCTTTGGGCGTCACGTAACAAATCATTGCCGTGCCGTACCATGCAATCTGCGCCGCGCCGATGGCGGAAGTGATGTGGTCGTAGCCGGGCGCAATATCCGTAGTGAGCGGTCCGAGCGTGTAGAAAGGCGCTCCGTGGCAGTGGCGCAACTGCTCGTCCATGTTGGCACGGATTTGGTGCATCGGCACGTGCCCCGGTCCTTCTATCAGCACCTGCACGTGGTGTTTCCACGCCGTGAGGGTAAGGTCGCCGAGTGCGGACAGTTCGGCGAACTGCGCGGCGTCGTTGGCGTCGTGAGTGCAGCCCGGACGCAGCCCGTCGCCGAGCGATACCGCCGCGTCATACTGTGCAAGTATCCTGCAAATATCCTCAAAGTGGGTGTAGAAAAGGTTTTCGGCGTTGTGAATGTTCATCCAGTTGGCGATGATAGAGCCGCCGCGCGACACGATGCCGGTGGTGCGGCTTTTCACCAAGGGCAGATGCGCCCGCAGCAGTCCCGCGTGGATGGTAAAGTAGTCCACCCCCTGTTCGCACTGCTCGATGAGCGTGTCGCGGTATATTTCCCACGAAAGTGCTGCAATATCGCCATCCACCTTTTCCAGCGCCTGATAGAGCGGCACCGTGCCGATGGGAACGGGCAGGTTGCGGATAATCCACTCGCGCGTTTCGTGGATGTTGTTGCCGGTGGACAAGTCCATGAGCGTGTCGCCGCCCCATTTGCAACTCCACACCGCCTTTTCCACCTCCTCGTCAATGCCCGACGACAGGGCGGAATTGCCGATGTTGGTATTGATTTTCACCAAAAACCGCGCACCGATAATCATCGGCTCCGCTTCGGGATGGTTGGGGTTGGCGGGGATGACGGCGCGTCCTGCGGCTATTTCGGCGCGGACAAACTCCGGCGTGATGTGGGTGGCTATGCCCAACGCCTCGTTTTGCAGGTTTTCGCGGATGGCGACGTACTCCATCTCAGGCGTGACGACGCCCTGCTGCGCATAATACATTTGCGTGATGCAGGCGCCGGCTTTTGCACGCCGCGGCAGGTGCGTCACCGGAAAGCGGATGTCGTCGAGCGCGTGGTTTTGCAGGCGTTCATTGCAATATCGCGACGAGAAGGCGGGCAGTTCATCCGTGTCGTTTCGCGCCGTTGTCCACTCGCTGCGCAGCCGCGGCAAGCCCTGCGTGATGTCAATGTTCACCAAGCCGTCGGAATAGACGCCGCTGGTGTCATACACCACGACGGGCGCGTTTTTCTCGCGTCGTTCCTGCCCGTTTTCTACGCTAACGGTGTCCAACAGACTGACTTTGCGCATCCCGACACGGATGTCGTGGATTTTCCCCTTGACGTAAATCTTTTGGGATGCAGGGTAAGAGATTCCGAAAAGACTATTTTTGATTTTTGATTTTTGATTGCTCATTTTTTTGACAATGTTTTGCATCAAAGGGCATCTGGAAGGGAAGTTTTCCAATCATTCCTACGGCGGCATTACCCGCATCAGGTGCTAAGGGTGTAATCTCAGTCCGCAAACGGACACCCCTTGACGGCATTTTCGGGGCAAAGGTAAAGAAATTATCAATAATATTGTGTGTAATCTTCAAAAAAGATGTATTTTTGCACTCATTATAATTATATATAAATATGCGTCTTATTATCCAACCGGATTATGAACAGTTGTCGCAGTGGGCGGCTGATTACATTGTTGCAAAAATCAACCGGTTTGCGCCATCGGAAAAGAAGCCGTTTGTGCTGGGGTTGCCTACGGGTTCGTCGCCTGTTGGCGCCTATCAGGCATTGATTGGTCTGCACAAGGCGGGCAAGGTGTCGTTCAAACACGTTATCACCTTCAATATGGATGAATATGTGGGGATTCCGCAAGACCACCCGCAGAGTTACCATTCATTCATGTGGCAAAATCTTTTCAACCACATTGATATTCCCAAGGAAAATGTGAATATTCTCAACGGAAACGCTCTCGATTTGGCGGCGGAATGTCAGCGCTACGAGGATAAAATCAAGTCCTGCGGCGGCATTCAACTGTTTCTTGGCGGAATAGGTCCCGATGGTCATATTGCATTCAACGAACCCGGCTCGTCATTGGCGTCGCGCACAAGGGTGAAAACGCTTACCACCGATACGGTGATTGCCAATTCGCGCTTTTTCGGCAACGACCTTGCGCTTGTGCCTAAAACCGCACTGACGGTAGGCGTGGGCACCGTTCTGGATTCGCAGGAAGTACTCATCATCGTCAACGGATACAACAAAGCGCGGGCGCTGTACCATGCCGTTGAGGGCGGCGTCACCCAAATGTGGACTATTTCGGCGCTTCAATTGCATCCCAAAGGCGTCATAGTGTGCGACGAAGACGCCACCGCCGAACTGAAAGTGGGAACGTACAGGTATTTTAAGGATATTGAAAAAACCGCAGTCCGTTAAGGAATACCTGTCACCATGTATGATTGTATCGTAATAGGCGGAGGAATCAGCGGAATCAGTTTTGCCCATTGCCTGCACCAAGCGGGCAAACAGGTGGCGCTGCTCGAAAAAGACGACAGAATTGGCGGGCAGATACAAACCCGAACGCTCGACGGCACTGATTTCTGGTATGAAACAGGCGCACATACCTGCTACAACAGTTATGTATCCCTTTTGTCCATCCTCGAATCGCTGGGTGAAAGCGGCAATATCAGGCAGTTGAACAGAAAATATCCCTACAAACTCTATACGCCTGACGGCTTTAAGAAAATCACTTCCGGTTTGTACCTTCCGGAAATGCTGTTGCACGTTCCCAGAGCGTTGTTTGCCAACAAAAAAGGCAAAACCGTCAGGGAATATTTTCGCTATATATTAGGCAGCCGCAACTACGACCGCCTCTTCTCAAAAGCGTTCAGGGCGGTCATTTCGCAGCCTGCCGACGACTATCCCGCAGAGATGCTGCTGAAAAAACGAAATTCCCATCACGAAGAGCATCCACGCACCTTTTCGTTCGCCGGAGGGCTTTCTGCCATGGTGAACGCCATAGCCGCCAAAGACGGTTTTCAGGTATCGGCGTCTGCAACGGTGACAGGCGTCAGCCGCATCGGGGCGTTGTATGAAGTCACTGCCGCATCGGGCGAAAAATGGCAGGCAGCATCCGTTGCTTTGGCGACAGACCCGCCATCGGCTGCGGCTTTGCTGCATGAACTGGAACCGGATTTGGCTGCCTTGCTGGCAGACATACCCGTGTTCCACTCGGAATCCATGAGCATCGTGGCGCCGGCAAAAACGCTGACCATCGAACGCATGGCGGGCATTATCCCGCTCAGCGACGAGTTTTTCTCGGCGGTGTCAAGGGATTTGACAGAGCATCCCGACTTGCGCTGCTTCACCTTTCATTTCGCGCAAAGCGAAAAAACCGACAGCGAAAAGCGGGAAATCGCCTGCCGCACACTCAACATTCAACCGTCTGACGTAACGGGGCAGCACCTCACCACGCATATATTGCCCTCATTACGAATCCGCCACCTGAACATGACTGCACAAGTGGCGGACAAGAAAAAAAACGACAGCATTTACCTGTTGGGCAACTATTTCAAAGGGCTGTCGCTCGAAGATTGCGTTCAACGCTCAATGGAAGAGGCGAAACGATTCCGGTAAAATCACTTCCGGTTCTTCTGCTCTATCAGATAAGAGGTTAACAAACCCAACCCGCCGAAGAAAATCATCAGGGCGAGAATCATTTGATTTTTAAATTCCCAATTATTCGTATCCGAAAAGTACGGCACCGCGGTGGCTATTCCAAGCCCTAACCCGAGACCAATCAGCAACAGCGCTATGCGCAAAGTTGAAAAGGACAAACCGGGTGAAGTCGATGGCGTGAGCCACTTGAACACGTCGGGTGACGGAGCCACCCCTGCACTGAAATCAATTTTCTCTATCAGCCGCAGCCGCTCTTTGCGGTGAGCCAACAATTCAACTAACTTGTAAATGGTATATGAAATACCTAAAACGATAACGACCGGCGTCAAAAAATTACCAAACATATTGTTAAAATTTTAAAGATGAATAAATTTTTATTTTCGTACATTTGACGCAATTTGTTGGTTCAGGTTACAAAAAAACCGTTTTTTTTTATTTTCATCAAAATTTGTAACCAAAGTAATATTGTTGCGTCAAAAGATATGAAATGACAATCATTGATGACATAAATTTTGTAGAACGGACGCTTGCAGGCGATACGGAGGCGTTTTCCGCTTTGGTGGAGCGCTACCGCAGCATGGTTTTTTCTATTATTGTCAGAATAGTTCCCCGGCAGCAGGATGCCGAGGACATAGCGCAAGACGTGTTTGTCAAGGCTTTTTCGTCGTTGACGCGGTTTCGTGGCGAGGCGCGTTTTTCCACGTGGTTGTGTCGCATAGCCTACACCACGGCGGTGTCGCACTCGCGCAGGCAGCGCCCCGACCGCGCGGGCAGCGAGATAGATGAACAGTATGCGGAACCGGATGACGCCGACGGGTTGATTGACGAGCGTTTGCAAATACTGCGCCGTCTGCTGAACCAAATGCCGCCGGAAGATGCCACCTTGGTATCGCTGCATTACCGATACGGCAAACAAATTGAAGAAGTTGCCGCCATCACCGGCTTGTCTGCCGCCAATGTCAAGGTACGCCTGCACCGTATTCGCAAAAAATTGTATCAGGAAATAAATGAAATAGAAAATGGATAACACACAATATCAGGATGACCGGTTAACGCAATTGTTCCGGCAGTTGCCCGAAAAACAACCTTCCGGCGATTTCACCGCACAGGTGATGCAGCGGGTGATGCTCGAAAGGCAATATGCCGGAAAACGGCAACGAACCCTTCGCATGGCAGGGTATGTAGCAGCCGGTTGTTGCGCGGTGGCAGTGTCGGCAGCCGGTGCCTATTATTATTTAGCCCGATGGTTCCGCTTTTTGGACATTAGCATTTCTTTATCCCCCGTTAAAGAAGGCTTTGCGAACATTGCAAGCCTGTTTGCCACAGCCAACCACCGGATATTCGCTATCGGACTGGCGGCAATACTGCTGCTGGGCGCCGATTTATTGATACAATACGCTTTAATGCGCAGAGAGAAGTGAGCCGGTGGTGAGCAATACAACGAACCTTTCCTTCATGAATATCACAGACCTCTACAACGAGCAAAAAAACCCGCAGGAACAAGGTTCGAACCGGTCATAATGAAGTAGGCAAAAAAACCGTTTTCCGTTCGAGCCGATTTTTCGACCGTTTAAACTATAACATTTTTGCCATTTTTTGGCTTTTTTTGACCCGAATTACCGTTCAAGCTCGATTTTCGACAATTGGATCTATAAAGTGAACTTTTTTGCACTATTATGTAATATTTTTGTTGCCATAAAAATATTATTGAAATAATCGTATGAAAAATATTGATTCGACCGGAGTTAGCACTGTCAGGTGCAGGCACACTGACAGGCTTCGCAAGCGCGAACGACCTGACAGAGTCGCCTCGACCTGTCAGTGTCAATTTCATGATAAAGACAACGAACCTTTCGGAGTGCACAACGAACCTTCCGATAAAGACAGTGAGTCTTCCGATAAAGACAGTGAAGACTTCGATAAAGACAGCGAAGACTTCGATAAAGACAGCGAAGACTTCGATAAAGACAGCGAAGACTTTGGTAAAGACAGCGAAGACTTCGGTAAAGACAGCGAAGACTTCGGTAAAGACAAAAAATCTTTTATTA
>JAISKR010000130.1 GCA_031260845.1 Bacteroidales bacterium | reverse complement strand
ATCTTTGCAAAATTAATTACATATCAGATATATTAGCAAAGCATGAGGGTTTTATTTATAGCTCAGGAGATTACGCCTTATCTACCCGACACTGAAATGTCGGTTATTTGTCGTAAGTTACCGCAAGGGATTCAAGAACAAGGCAAAGAAATCAGAACCTTTATGCCAAGGTTCGGTTGTATCAACGAGCGCAGAAACCAACTGCATGAAGTGATCCGACTATCAGGCATGAACCTGATTATCAGCGATACCGATCATCCGTTGATTATTAAAGTGGCATCTATCCAATCTGCACGGATGCAAGTTTATTTCATTGATAATGAGGATTATTTCAATAGAAAACATATTATATTCGATGATGAGGGGGGGCTGTTGCCGGACAACGACGAACGTGCAGTATTTTTTGCACGCGGAGTGCTGGAAACTGTACGAAAGTTGCGCTGGGTGCCCAATATAGTCCACTGTCACGGATGGTTCACCGGATTAGTGCCATTGTATGTAAAAAAAGCGTTTCGTGAAGACCCGCTGTTTTCCAAATCAAAAGTGGTCTTTTCCATTTACAACGAGGCTTTTGACGGTATGTTTTCACCCAATTTCAAAACTAAATCACTCATTGACGGCATTACCAGAAAGGATGTGGCTTTATTGACCGACGCCAATTATGCGTCATTTGCCAAACTTGCCGTTAACCATTCAGATGGTTTCGTATTAGTAGGCGATAATGTTGATACTGAGGTGAAAGAATATATCAAAGCCAGCAAAAAGCCACATATTCAGCACAATCCGGACTCATATATTGCTGATTACGGTGCATTTTACGATAAACTGCTTAAATAAGTTATTTTGAATGAGATACGTCAGCACCAATAAAAATTCACCTGCTGTTTCGCTACGAGATGTTGTCATCAAAGGATTAGCGCCTGATTCGGGACTTTATATGCCGGAAAGTATTCCCCCCCTTCCTGAGAGTTTTTTCCGACAGATGTATGACATGGATTTACCGGAAATAGCATTCAATGTGGCTTCACATTTTCTGAAAGACGACATTTCGCTTGGCGAACTGCACAAGATGGTATATGAAACCTTTGATTTTCCTATTCCCTTAGTGCCTGTTCATACACGATTATATGCCTTGGAACTGTTTCACGGCACTACGATGGCTTTCAAAGATGTAGGCGCCCGTTTTCTGGCGCGATTGCTCGGCTATTTCACTCAAAATGAGCAACACGAGTTGAATGTTTTGGTGGCTACATCGGGTGATACGGGCAGTGCTGTCGCCAACGGATTTTACAAAGTGCCCGGCATTAAGGTGTTTGTGTTGTACCCGAAAGGCTTGGTCAGCCCATTGCAGGAAAAGCAATTCACCACATTGGGCGAAAACATCACCGCCATTGAGGTCAACGGCACTTTCGACGATTGCCAGCGTATGGTGAAAACCGCATTCACAGACCCGGAACTGAACCGACAGATGAAACTCACCTCTGCCAACTCTATCAACTGGGCGCGATTGCTGCCTCAGTCGTTTTATTATTTCTGGGGCGTGGCGCAAATGGGAAGAAATGCTACGAATATCACTTGTGCAGTGCCCAGCGGCAATTTCGGTAATATCTGTTCCGGGTTGATAGCCAAACGGTTAAACCTGCCCATCCATCATTTTATTGCCGCCACCAACATCAACGATATTGTTCCGAAATACCTGCAAGAAGGCACATTTCAACCGAAATCATCCATCGCCACCATCGCTAATGCCATGGACGTGGGCAATCCAAGCAATTTTGCGCGGATTCTCGACCTGTATCACGGCTCTCACGAAGCCATTACGGCTGATGTGGAAGGTTTTGTGTGCACCAATGAGGAAATACGGACTACCATTAAAGAGGTGAATCAACAATGGAAGTATCTTTTAGACCCTCATGGCGCCATAGGATACAGAGCCTTAAATACTTATATAGATAAACACCCGAAAAGCAGCGGTTTCTTTATCGAAACAGCGCATCCTGCAAAATTTACCGAAACGGTGGAAAAAGTGATCGGCGAAAAAATACCTTTGCCCGCCAATCTTGCCCGTTTTGCAGACGGCGTGAAACAGACCGTCAAATTAAAGGCAGATTTCAATTCATTAAAACAGTTATTAATCAGGTAAAAAGTTCATCAATATGATTTTAAGAACAGAAAATTTGGTTAAAAAATATCATAGCCGCACGGTGGTCAAAGGGGTATCCGTTGACGTTTCGCAGGGTGAGATTGTAGGCTTGCTGGGTCCTAACGGTGCGGGAAAAACGACCTCGTTTTACATGATTGTAGGACTGATAGCGCCCAACGAGGGAAACATTTTTTTAGACGATCAGGATATTACCAAAGAGCCTGTTTACCGGCGTGCCCAGCAAGGCATCGGCTACCTTGCCCAGGAAGCCTCAGTGTTCAGGAAACTGAGCGTGGAAGATAATATCAAGGTGGTATTGGAAATGACCAAACTACCCAAAGCGGAACAACGTGAAAGGGTGGAAACGCTGTTGCAGGAATTTGGTCTTGTCAAAATCCGTAAAAGTCTGGGCATCCAACTTTCGGGCGGAGAACGAAGACGAACCGAAATAGCCCGCGCTTTGGCTATCGACCCCAAATTCATTTTGCTGGACGAACCCTTTGCCGGTGTTGACCCGATTGCCGTGGAAGACATTCAGTTTATCGTTTCCAAACTGAAAAAGAAAAATATCGGCATTCTGATCACCGACCATAATGTGCATGAAACGCTTTCGATTACCGACCGAGCCTATTTGCTGATTGAAGGAAAAATTTTCAAAGCCGGCACAGCCCAGGAATTGGCTGATGACGCGCAAGTCCGCAAATTGTATTTGGGCGAGAAGTTCGTTTTGCGCCGTTATGACGAACAAAATGAATAGTTTTTTTGAAAGTTAAGAAAACATTATTATCTTTGAACAATATTTGTTGTGAATGATTTTTACCTAAACCCTTTGTACTGTGGATATTAATAAATACATTCTGGATTTTCTAACTGAAAATTCGTCAGTAACAGTTCCCCATTTGGGACGTTTTAATGCCGTGGATAAGCCATCCGTCGTTATCGGTAATGTGATATTGCCTCCTGTAAGGTCGGTTGCATTTGATAATGAGGATGATGTGGATGATGGCTTACTCTCTGCATTTATCGCCAAAGCAGAAAATTGTTCCGTTGAAAGCGTGAAAGACGCATTGGAAGAATATTACAATGAAATTACCAAGAAACTGATTTACAAAAAACCGGTTATCATAGATAATTTTGGTACTTTATCTCTTGATGATGAAGGCGAGATTGCTTTTGTGCCTGATACTAAATTGAATATCGCTAAATCAGATGCCTTCGGGTTGAAAGAAATCAATTTACAGCCAACAACGCCTCCGGTTGTCCCGATTACTCCGGTCATTCCTGAGCCGATTGTCGTCCCAACACCGGTTGAAACTCCTGTGATTACGCAGGTAGTTGAAATACCGGAACCTGTTGTCACTCCACCGGTTGAAGCGCCTGTTATTGAGACGCCGAAACCTGTCGTGACGGAAATACCTGTCGAACAACCCGAAAAGCAGGAAAAAAAGCCGGTACAAACGCTTGAAACGTCTTCGGATAGTTTGTTTTCCGGAAATATCAAGGTGCGCGAAAACACCAACCGCACCAGAGCCGAAATTCCGCCTCCGGTTATTCAACCACGCACACAAACACAGCCTCAACAGCGCAAACCTGTTCCGCCGCCATCCAGACCGAAGCCAAAGACACAAAAATCGCCTTCGTCGGGTAGCGAATTTCCTGTATGGATAATCGTATTAGCCATCTTAGTGGTAGGTGCAGGCATCGGTGGATATTTCTTATATCCCAAGTATTTTGGCAAGG
>JAISKR010000101.1 GCA_031260845.1 Bacteroidales bacterium | reverse complement strand
ATTATCGACGGTGTAGCAAGAACGAAAGACGTAATAGAAAGCGCTTCCATGATTGATTTCATGGACTGGTATCAAATCAATCTGCTGAATCCCAAAGTTTTGGTGGGCGTGTTTATCGGCGCTATGGTGTCGTTTCTGTTCTGCGGTTTGACGATGAACGCCGTAGGACGTGCCGCTCAGAGCATGGTTGAAGAAGTTCGCCGTCAGTTCCGCGAAATAAAGGGCATCCTTACCGGTGAAGCAAAACCGGACTATGCCCGCTGCGTAGCCATTTCCACCAAAGGCGCACAACGCGAAATGTTGTTGCCCTCTATTCTGGCGATTATCATCCCGATTGCTGTCGGTCTCGTTTTCGGCGTATCCGGTGTGATGGGCTTATTGGTTGGTGGTTGTGGTACGGGTTTCGTACTCGCGGTGTTCATGGCGAATGCCGGCGGCGCATGGGACAATGCCAAGAAATATGTGGAAGAAGGCAATTTGGGCGGTAAAGGCTCAGACGTTCACAAAGCAACCGTAGTAGGCGACACCGTGGGCGACCCTTTCAAAGATACTGCCGGACCTTCATTGAATATCCTCATCAAACTGATGAGCATGGTTTCCATCGTTACGGCAGGTTTGACCGTGGCTTGGACACTGATTGAATAGTCTGTCGTATGAACGAATTAAAAAAGCGGGTTGGTTTCAGCCCGCTTTTTTTGATATGACCGCCTGATTTTAATATGATTTTCGATTAATCTTGAAAGAATCATAGTTCAGACGAAAAATTCAATATATTTTTGCATCGTATCAAAAAAAAACCTGTACATTTGTCCCGAATTTGTTATTATCATGAAGATAGGTAACAATCTTTTGATGTGTGTGATAGCGGGTTTTTCCGCTTGTCACCAACAATCATGCGATAATAGAATGAAACCACCCATTGCGCAGAAGATACCGACAGAGTTGAAAACCGCCGGACATTTTCGTATTGATCCTTGGTTCTGGCTGAAAGAACGTGATAACCCGCAGGTAATACATTACTTGAAGGAAGAAAATGCCTATACGAAAGCGATGATGAAGGATACGAAAAAGTTGCAGAAACAACTTTTCGAGGAAATCACCTCTCGCATCAAGCCCGACGACCAATCGGTGCCGTTTTTTCACAACGGATACTGGTATTACAGCCGGTTTGAAGCAGATAACGAATACGCGGTGGACTGCCGCAAAAAAGGCACATTGGACGCCAAAGAAGAACTCCTGTTGAACGGAAACGAACTGGCTCGCGATTTGGCTTATTTGGAAATAGACAATATCGAAATCAGCCCCGACAACCAACTGATGGCTTATTGCGTGGACACCGCGGGCAGCCATCTTTACACCATTTTTGTGAAGCATCTGCCCACAGGCAAGATTTTAGCCGAGATTGACGGCACCAGCGGCTCATTGGCGTGGGCAGACGACAATCAAACGCTGTTCTATTGCGCAAAAGATGCTACCACTCTGCGGTCTGACCGCTTGTTGAAATACCGGTTGGACAGCGGAACCACGACAGAGATTTTTTCCGAAAAGGATGAGATGTTCGATGTGGGTGTTTTCCGTCAGAAATCCGAAAAAATGATTTTTTTGGAAGTGGAAAGCAATTCGGCTACCGAGTATTACTATCTGCACACCGATAACCCTGACGGGAAATTCCGGCTCATCTACCCCCGCGAGAAGAATCTGGAATATCACCCCACGCATTTCAAAGATAAGTTTTACATTATTACCAACTATCGGGCAAAAAATTTCCGGCTGATGGAAACTTCGGTTGACCATCCTGAAAAAAAGGCGTGGAAAGAGGTCGTCGCTCATCGTGACGATGTGCTGCTGGAAGAGGTGGAATTGTTCAATGATTTCATCGTACTGTCGGAACGGAAAAACGGATTGCTGCAATTGCGCGTTATTTCGCAAAACACGCCGGACGATTACTATCTCAACTTTGGCGACGACGAGGTTTATACAGCCGAATTGTCGGACAATCCTGCGTTCGATACCCATTTGCTGCGGGTGGAATACAGTTCGCTCACCACCCCTCAAACGGTTTTGGATTTCGA
Organism: Bacteroidales bacterium; assembly: GCA_031260845.1. Classification (GTDB taxonomy): domain Bacteria; phylum Bacteroidota; class Bacteroidia; order Bacteroidales; family UBA4181; genus JAIRLS01. The sequence continues at coordinate 914 of JAISKR010000101.1, read as the reverse complement.
TATGCTGACGCGCGAAAAAGTCATTCTCAAACGGCAGGAAATTGTCGGCGGCTACGAACCGGACGAATATACTTCGCGCAGGCTGTATGCGCGGGCAAATGACGGCACGGCGATACCCATATCATTAGTACACAGAAAAGACACGCCGGTGAACGGCAAAATGCCGATGCTGTTGTACGGATATGGCGCTTACGGATACAATATCGACCCCGATTTCAGGATTTCCCTCATCAGCCTTCTTGATCGCGGATTCGGGTTTGCCATAGCCCATGTTCGCGGCAGCCAGTATTTGGGGCGCGAATGGTACGACAACGGCAAGATGCTGAACAAACGCAATACCTTTACCGATTTCATCGCCTGCGCCGAACATTTGGCAGCGCAACACTATCCAAGCCCCGAACATTTGTATGCGATGGGCGCCAGCGCCGGTGGTCTGCTGATGGGCGCCGTCGTCAATATGCGTCCTGATTTGTTCAACGGCGTCATTGCCGACGTGCCTTTTGTGGACGTCATCACCACCATGAGCGACACTTCCATGCCGCTCACCGTGGGGGAATTTGACGAATGGGGCAATCCCGAAGAAGAAGAATTTTACCAATACATGATGTCCTACTCGCCCTACGACAACGTGAAAGCGCAGGATTATCCCAACATACTGGTCACAACCGGATTGAACGACTCGCAGGTGCAATATTGGGAACCTGCCAAATGGGTAGCCAAATTGCGCGACATGAAAACCGACCAAAACCTGCTGCTCTTGCAAACCAACATGGACGCCGGACACGGCGGCGCGTCGGGCAGATACGAATCATTCAAGGAAACAGCCCTCGAATATACATTCCTGTTAAAAATTGAGAAAAAAAGATAAACAGCGTTAGCCCGTAATTAGTAATTGAATTGGTGCCAGCCCGTAA
>JAISKR010000066.1 GCA_031260845.1 Bacteroidales bacterium | reverse complement strand
ATCACTATTGTATCACCATTGTATCACCATTGTAAAAAAAGCAACAAAATTTCTGTTATTTTTTGATTTGTACTACCTTTGCGGTCATTATTTGCTGTAATATTATTCATAATATATAATGAGTACCACTATTTTAGGTATTGAGTCATCCTGCGACGACACCTCGGCGGCTGTTGTTCGCGACGGCTATATGCTGTCCAACGTGATTGCCTCGCAGGAAGTACACAGGAAATATGGCGGCGTGGTGCCCGAATTGGCGTCGCGAGCGCACCAGCAGAACATACTTCCTGTGGTGGACACGGCGTTGAAGCAGGCAGGCGTTGAGCGTACAGAGGTGGATGCTGTTGCTTTCACCCGCGGACCGGGTTTGTTGGGTTCGTTGTTGGTGGGAACTTCCTTTGCCAAAGGTTTTGCCTTGGCAACAGGCGCAAAATTGGTGGAAGTAAACCATTTACAGGCGCATATCCTGTCCAATTTCCTGAAAGAACACGGTAAAGAGAAAGATTTTCCGCAGTTTCCCTTTCTATGCCTGTTGGTGTCGGGTGGACACACGCAGATTATCGTGATGCGCGACCATCTGGAAATGGAAATCATCGGACACACCATTGACGACGCGGCAGGCGAAGCGTTTGACAAATGCGCCAAAGTGATGGGTTTGCCCTATCCGGGCGGTCCCGTCATCGACCGTTACGCCAAAGAGGGCAATGCAGAGGCTTTCCAATTCAGCAAACCGAAGATTGAAGGCTTGGATTACAGTTTCAGCGGACTGAAAACCTCGTTTCTATACACTTTACGCGAAAAATGCAAGGACGACACTCGGTTTATCGAGCATCATCTGGCTGATTTGTGCGCCTCGCTGCAACACACCATCGTGGACATACTGATGAACAAGTTGGAAAAGGCGATGCAGCAAACCGGAATACGAGAAGTGGCGATTGCAGGCGGTGTAGCGGCAAATTCGGGTTTGCGCAACGCCGTAGCAGCCGCTGCCGAGCGCCGCGGATGGAAAGCGTTTCTGCCGGAATTTCGTTTCACCACGGACAATGCCGCCATGATAGCCCTCACCGGATATTTCAAGTACCGGAAGCATCTGTTTGCTTCACAGGACATTACGCCCACCGCCAGATACGAAGATGTAAATTTTTAAATAAAATAATGATATTTTTTTCCGAATTACAAAATTTCTTTGTTATTTTGCTGTAAAAACAAACCTAAAATTTTTCTTATGAATGAAGATGTTCAGTTGTATTTAGAGGATGCTACCGAAAAGATGGAAAAGATATTGAAGCACTTGTCGGCAGAATTAGTAAAACTTCGTGCCGGAAAGGCTACACCTTCCATGCTGGATGGCATTGTTGTCGATTATTACGGTGTGCCGACGCCCTTGCAGCAGGTAGCCACCATCAACACGCCCGATGCACGCAGTATCGTTATCCAACCGTGGGAAAAGAAGGTCATTGACGCTATCGAAAAGGCTATTTTCGCAGCCAATATCGGACTTACGCCGGGTAATAACGGTGAAACGGTACGTTTAAACATACCGCCGCTCACCGAAGAGCGTCGCAAAGGCTTGGTAAAACAGGTAAAAAACGAAGGCGAAAACGCTAAGGTCAGCATCAGGAATGTGCGCCGCGAACTCATTGAGGAATTTAAAAAGTTGGGGAAAGACGGTCTTTCCGAAGACTTGGAAAAGGATGCGGAAGAGTTGGCGCAGAAATTGACCGATAAATATTACAGGAAAGTTGAAGAAATTCTGTCGAAAAAAGAGGCAGAAATTATGACAGTGTAGAATAAATTCTTAACTTTGCGGCAAATATTTTTGAATGAATCATCTTCATACCTTTCATATCCCCGTAATGGGGCTTGCCTATACCATTGATACACCTGTAAAAGTTGCCCGTTTCGGAATTTCATCAGTCATATCCATTATAGAAGATACGCTTATTGAGCGAATGCGGCAGTATTATTACACCAAACTCGGCGAAAAATATTGTCCCATCACCTGCATTGAACCGGATTACCGCGCACGGCGCATCACCGACTATCTGAATTTGGTGAACGACATGGTAAACAAGCAGGTGGAAAAACTCAAAGAATCATCATTTGAAGCCGGAACCGAATTGGTGCAGTATTTCGAGATGCTGCCCGAAAACTGCCTGCTAAAAAAGATGTATCGCGGGATGCAAGAGATGCACGACCGTTTTGAACAGAAAGCAGAGCAGACGAAACTTCGCGCAGGTATCCGTGCGGGAAGCATCGACGTGAACATTATGACCAAATTGGACAACGAGCGCTACACGCCTGATGGCGACCTGATTGAAAACGGTTCGGACGCTGTGACTGCCCTTCGCGGATATGCCAACAGCGCACTCACCGATTCATCCATCATCTTTTCTGCGGGCATGAACCCGCGCCTGTTCAACTACATGGCTCAGTTAGATGCTTTTTCGGAAATGCGCGACGGTGAATTTATCAAGAAAATCGTTATCAAAGTGAGCGACCACCGCTCAGCCATCATACAAGGCAAATATTTAGCCAAAAAAGGGCTTTGGGTATCCGAATTTCGGGTTGAATCCGGGTTGAACTGCGGCGGACACGCCTTTGCCAGCGAGGGTTATATGCTCGGACCCATTCTCGAAGAGTTGAAAAACAAGCGATTGGCGCTT
>JAISKR010000049.1 GCA_031260845.1 Bacteroidales bacterium | reverse complement strand
ATGGGGACACAGAAAAAATTGACGTGGGAAGAACATTCCAAGCAATCTCTCAAAGGCGACGGCGGCAAGGGCAGTTTGAGTTTCATGCCCCAATTTTCCTTTGGCGGCGAGGCTTTCGACCGTATCTTTGGCACCAACACCATCAATATTGTTCCGCAAGGCTCTACGGAACTGATTTTCGGGATAAATACCACCAAAACCGATAACCCCAACCTGAGCGAAAGCGCCCGCAAAAATACCACTTTCAACTTCGACCCCCGCATTCAGGTGAGCGTGACGGGAAGCATCGGCGACAAGATGAAACTCGGCATCAATTACAATACCGAAGCCTCTTTCGATTTTGAAAACGAAACCAAACTCGCCTACGAAGGCAAAGAAGATGAAATTATCCAGAAAATAGAGGCGGGAAACGTGTCGCTTCCCCTGCCCGGGTCTTTGATTACAGGCAGTCAGAGTCTGTTCGGCTTGAAAACCGACCTGAAATTCGGCAATTTAACCGTCACAGCCGTGGTATCCCAACAAAAAGGGCAGACCACCACGATGGAAATCAAAGGCGGCGCGCACGTGAACGATTTTGAGGTGGCAGCCGACCAGTATGACGCCAACAAGCACTTTTTCCTGTCGCAGTATTTCCGTGACCACTACGAGACAGCGTTGGCTACTTCGCCTACCATCACTTCCGGCGTCAACATCACGCGGGTGGAAGTGTGGGTGACCAACCGCGTCAATGCCACCGAAGGCGCCCGCAACCTGATTGCTTTCATGGACTTGGGCGAATCGAAGTACATCTACAACAACAAGGTAGGGCAAAACGTTGCCGAACACGTGCCTGAGAACGATTCCATCGGCTCTTTCAACCCGTTGTACCGCACGGTACGCGACTTGGTGCGCAATTTCAACGCCAATATCAACAGCGACCTTGAACATACCTCTTTCCAACTGAAATCGGGCGTTGATTTTGAGAAATTGCAGAATGCACGAATGTTGACCTCGCGCGATTTCACCTTCCATCCCACTTTGGGTTACATATCCCTGCGCACTGCGCTGAATGCAGACGAGGTGTTGGGCGTGGCTTACGAATTTACCTACCGCGGCAAGACTTATCGCGTGGGCGAACTGTCGCGAGCAGGTATCAGCGGCGACAAGGGCTTGGTGGTGAAATTGCTGAAAGGCACCAACCTCATTCCCAAATATCCCACGTGGAAACTGATGATGAAGAACATTTACTATCTGAATGCCTTCAACCTGCAACGCGAGGATTTTCACCTGAATGTGCTCTATTCCGATGACCGCACCGGCAACGACATCAATTACATTCCCGAAGACGCCGTTAGCAGGGACATTCTGTTGCGGACAATGGGCTTAGACCGTGTGAATACGCAATTAGACGCCTTTCCCGACGGGGTTTTCGACTTTGTGGAAGGCATTACCATCAATGCCGAAGAGGGGAAGATTATATTTCCCGTGCTGGAACCTTTCGGCTCTACGCTGAAAGCGCATTTGAAAGCAAGCGGATTGTCCGATTCAAAAGTGGATAAATATGTGTTCTCACAACTCTACGATTCCACGCTCACAAAGGCGCGAGAGATTGCCGAACTCAACAAATTCAAGATGAAGGGGCGGTATCGTTCCGAGGGCGGTTCAGAAATAACGCTCAATGCGATGAACATACCCGAAGGCTCGGTGGTAGTGACGGCTTCCGGCGCACGGTTGGTCGAAAATGTAGATTATACGGTCGATTACGCGATGGGGCGTGTGAAAATTATTAATGCAGGGCTGTTGGAATCGGGTACGCCCATCAAAGTGAGTACGGAAAGCAACGCTCTTTTTGCCATGCAGCAAAAAACCATGCTCGGCACACATCTCAACTATAAGATTTCCGACAATTTCAACGTCGGCGCCACCGTACTGCGGCTAACAGAACGACCGCTGACGCAAAAGGTGAACATCGGCGACGAACCGCTTGCCAACACCATGCTCGGATTCAACACCAACTACAATACCGAACTGCCTTTCCTCACCTCGTGGGTGGACAAACTGCCGCTGATTAGCACCAAAACGCCGTCGAGCCTCGATTTTACGGGTGAGATGGCACAGTTGCTGCCCGGCAAGTCCAAGGGCATCATGAGCCGTGGGGCAGCCTATATCGACGACTTTGAAGGAAGCGAAATATCCTACGATTTACGTGCTTTTGCCGCTTGGCATCTGTCAAGTGTGCCGCAAGGCAACGGAATGTTTGCCGAATCGAGCGGAAACGGTATCAATACCGGCAAAAACCGCGCCCGATTGGCATGGTACACCATCGACCCTCTGTTTGTGGCGGAAGGATACATGAACTCGCAAACTACGCCCGATTATATCCGCCGGAACCCGGGAAAATATATATCCAGCAACTTTGTACGCGCCATCTACGAAGAAGACATCTTTAAAAACCGCGAACATATTACCGGACAGCCGACCAACATAGCGGTGCTCAACGTGGCATACTATCCTTTGGAACGCGGTGCGTACAACTACGACGGAACAGGCGTTAACCGCGATGGTACGCTTATCAATCCGCGGGACAGGTGGGGCGGCATGATGCGTGCCGTGCAACCCAGCGATTTCGAGTCGAACAACATTCAGTTCATTGAGTTTTGGATGATGGATCCCTTTGTGGAAGACCCGCAAAACCGGTTGGGTGGCGCCGACCTGTATTTCAATCTCGGCAATGTGAGCGAGGATATTCTGAAAGACGCCCGCAAATCGTCTGAGCAGGGTTTGCCCGTAGATGGCGACCTGAGCATGGTGGACTCTACCGAATGGGGCTATGTAAGCAAGGTTCAGCCGATAGTTCACTCATTCGACAATGTAAGCCGCACATGGCAAGACGTCGGTTTAGACGGAATGCCCGACAGCCGCGAACGGCGTTTCTTCGATTCCTTCCTTTTGGAAGCCCAGACTACGGTGGACGCCACTGCGATGGAAAAACTTCGCAACGACCCTTCGACCGATAATTTCATCTATCCGCGCGATTCCCGCTGGGACGCCGAACAGGCGGATATTCTCAAACGCTACAAATATTACAACGGACAGGAAGGCAACTCTTCCAACAACGATTTTTCCAATTCCAGTTTGCCCAACGAAGAGGATATTAATCAGGACAATACCATGAGCGAAACGGAAAGTTACTTTCAGTACAAAATCAGCGTACACCGCAGTGATTTGGAAGTAGGCAAAAACTTTATCGTGGACAAAGTGACCAACGATTCCACTGAAATAGGCGGGAAACGGGTTCCTACCGCCACTTGGTATCAATTCCGTGTGCCCATCACCGAAGGCAAAGCCATAGGCGGCATTCAGGAATACAAGAGCATCCGTTTCATGCGTATGTTCCTCACCAACTGTCCCGACTCTATCATCCTTCGTTTTGCTCGTTTGGAATTGGTACGCGGCGAATGGCGGCAATACAACCAATCCTTTCAACCGGCAGCGCCCGGCGTTTCCACGCCCGAATCCCCGCAAGCCACCTTTGAAGTAGCATCGGTCAATATTGAAGAAAATGCAGGACGTATCCCCGTTCCCTATATGGTGCCGCCGGGATTTGACCGCGCTGTTGACCAAACCACCCGCGAAATGCAGCAACTGAACGAGCAATCAATGGTATTGCGCGTGAAAGACCTTATCAACGGCGATGCTCGCGCTGTTTATCGTAATGTAATGTACGATATGCGCCGCTACAAGAGTTTAGAGATGGAAGTTCACGCCGAAGCCACGCAGGATATGACGCTTGAAAACGATGAAATGAGCATTTTTGTGAGAATCGGAACGGATTACCGCAACAATTTCTACGAATATGAAATTCCGTTGAAACTCACCCCCTTGAATATGGCAGGTTACACCGCCCGCGACGTGTGGCCCGAGGAAAACCATATTGGCATTGACCTGACACAACTGCCGGACATCAAACAGCGCAGAAATGACGAAATGCGCAGGAAAGGCTCAACGGTCAGCCTGAATACCGTCTTCCCTGTGGACGATGGCGATGGACGGCGCTACTATGTCTGCGGAAATCCCAATCTTGCCAACGTAAAGGTGGTGATGATAGGGCTTCGCTACCCGCAACACGCAGACCATCGAGGGGAAACGCGCTCGGTAGAGGTGTGGGCAAACGAATTTCGTTTGGATAACGTTGACCGGAAAGGCGGATGGGCTGCTAATGCCCGTTTGGCGTTGCGTGTTGCCGATTTTGCTACCTTTGCCATATCGGGGGAAACCATTCAACCCGGGTTCGGTGGCATCGACTCGAAAATCAACGACCGTTCCACCGACGAGCGCAATTCATACGATCTGTCGGCAAATTTTGAACTCGGCAAATTTATTCCGGAAACGGAAAAAATGAATGTTCAGATTCCATTGTATCTGGGTTATGCCGAAAGTTTCACCACGCCCGAATATGATCCCACCAATCCCGACATGAAGTTGAAAGACGCCTTAGCCTCGCTGTCGCGTAGCGAGCAGGATTCGCTCAAAGCGCTGTCGCAGGATTATATGCAGCGTAAAAGCCTTAATTTCACCAATGTGCGGGTGAACATGGTGAAAGAAAAGCCCCGTTTCTGGGACGTTTCCAATATCACGCTCAATTATGCCTATTATGAAACCTTCCGTCGCAACGTGACCATCGAAAAAAGCATTGAAAGAAGCCACACCGGCGGCATTGTGTATGACTACGGACCAACGCCCCTGAATATACAGCCGTTGAAAAAAGTGAGTTTCCTCAACAAGCCTGCTTTCCGCATCATCAAAGATTTCAATTTCAACCTGAAACCTGCCCATGTGTCGTTGGGAACCGGTATGCAGCGGGCTTATTCGGAAGAAAAGATGCGTAACATCGACAATCCGAATCTGTTGATGGACGCTACGGTGGACAAAAACTGGAAATGGGATCGCAACCTCGGCATACAGTGGGATTTGAGCAAATCGCTCAAAGTCGATTTCACAGCAGCCAACATGGCACGCATTGACGAACCCGTCGGCGTGGTGGACAGGCACATGAAAGACGCCTACGAACTGTGGAAAGACAGCGTATGGAACAATATCCGCAGTGGCGGGCGCATTACGGACTACAACCACCGTATCAATGCCAATTATGCCATTCCAATCAACAAACTGCCGCTGTTGGGCTGGACTTCTGCCACCGCAAGTTACACCGGCGAATATATGTGGGGTGTGGCGCCTATCTACGCCGATACCTCTTTCAATCCGGGCAACACCATCAACAATCGCAACACCATTACGCTGACCGGACAGTTAAATTTCACCACGCTGTACAACAAAGTGCCGTATTTCAAGAAAATACTGCAACCGCAACGCAACAATACCGGCAAGCCCGGACAACAGAAACAGGACGAGAAAAACACCAAAACGGTGACGTATGAGCGGACAGGCTTGAATTTCAAGAAGGGCGAAGGACGCAAGATCCGACATAACCTGAAAACGAAGGACATAAAAATCGCGCTGAAAGACGGCGAAGGGAAAACGGTAAAGGCTGAAATGGAAGTAGTTGACGACAACCGGATAGAGGTATTCACCGACAACGACGTGCGCGGCGGCGCTTTGGTGGTTACCGGAACCATTGCGAAAAAGACTTTGCCCGCCGGAATCGTCATGGAAAGTTTCGTGAAGGTGCTGCTGGGCGTTAAAAACCTGAGCGTTACCTACACACAAACCGGCAGTACCCTATTGCCGGGCTACGGAAGGGGCAGTAATTTATTCGGCGCCAGCAGCGGCGCCCCCGGATTTCCGTTCATGTTAGGCTGGCAAGATTGGAATTTCCCCGAAAAGGCAGCCCGCAACAATTGGTTGGTGCACGAAGAGCAACTGAACAGTTCCATCCAGATGACAAGTACGAAAAGCATCCAGGCACGCAGCGTTTTTGAACCCTTTCAAGGCATCAAATTCACTTTGAGTGCATTGCGTAGTTTTTCCGAAAACAAATCCATGTACTACACTTGGGATCCTGTCACCAACTCGTATCCCGAAGAATTTCGCTCGCCGCTCACCATGGGCGATTACAGCATTTCCATCATCGCGATAGGAACCTCTTTCGAGAAATCGAATAAATCCAACAATTATCATTCTGCTGTATTTGAGCGATTTAAAAACAATCGCACCACCATTGCATCACGCCGCGCAACCGAGTTTAAAGACAAGGATATCGCCTATTCCGGCTCAGCGGATGGCGCAGGCGGCTACGATGGCTACAATGTAGATGCGCAACAGGTCATGATTCCCTCGTTTTATGCGGCATACACAGGCAGAGATCCCGAAAAGGTGTCGATGATAGACTTCCCATCGCTGTGGACAATGCTGCCCAACTGGGACGTAAGTTTCGACGGGCTGAGCAACATCCCGTTGTTCAAGCAATATTTCAAATCGGTAACTCTGAGGCACAGTTACAAGGCGATTTACAGAATCGGCGGTTATGCGTCTAACCTTGATTACGACCTGTCGGCAGCGGTTTCCCATGTGCGCGACCTGCAAAACAACTTCATTCCGCGCAACGACATCACCTCAGCCCGCATTGAAGAGGTGTTCGGTCCCTTGGGCGGTATTGACGTGACCTTCCTCAACAGCCTTTCTACGCGCTTTGAGATAAAACGTTCCCGCAATGTATCCATCGGAATGACCAATTTGCAACTGACCGAAAACAAAACGCAAGATTACATCATTGGCTTGGGATATGTGTTCAACGATGTGTCGTTCAGCATCAAAACGCTTGGCGGCGACCAGAAACGCTTGGAAAGCGACCTGAAAGTGAATGCCGACTTCTCTATCCGCGACAGCAAAACGCTCATCCGTCGTGTGGGCGAGTTGGACAACGCCAGCCTGATTGGCGATGCGCAACTACCCGTGCAGGTTTCGGCAGGGCAGAACGTGATGAGCATCAAACTCACCGCAGATTATCAAATCAGCAGCAATTTCACGGTATCTGTCTTTTTCGACCGCATTATCAATACGCCGTTTGTTTCCACTTCATACAAAAACTACAACACCAACTTCGGGTTCAGTATGCGGTTCGCGCTCATTCAATAATTGTTAATTGTTAATGATAAATGGTTAATTACCTGCGGTGTAATTGCAAATCATCAGCAAAATCGCACCTACGAAAGTTTCGTAGATCTACGAACTTTTCGTAGGTTATGGAAATAAATTTGTTATTATTTTGCAGAATAAAAAACAATATTTATCTTTGTGATGTTGTTTGGGTAAATGCTTAAAGCGTGAGTTTAATTTTATTTTGAAAAATGG
>JAISKR010000338.1 GCA_031260845.1 Bacteroidales bacterium | reverse complement strand
AACGCAAACCCTTCGGCATACTGTCGGTTTACTTTACAGCCGGTTTTCCGCAATTGGAAGATACCGCCGCCATTATCCGCACGCTTGAACGGCAAGGCGCGGAGATGATTGAGATAGGCATCCCGTTTTCCGACCCGATGGCTGATGGACCTGTTATCCAGCAAAGCAGTTCCGTGGCGCTCAAAAACGGCATGACGCTCAAAAAACTGTTCACACAATTGAAAGACGTTCGCAAAGAGGCGTCGCTGCCATTGGTGATGATGGGCTACCTGAACCCTGTAATGCAATATGGCATAGAAAATTTCTGCCGCGACTGTGCTGCCGCAGGCGTGGACGGCATCATCCTTCCCGACCTGCCTTTTGACGACTACATTCGCGATTACAAACCGCTGGCTGACAAATATGACCTGCATTTCATCATGCTCATCACTCCTGAAACCTCGCCGGAACGCATCCGGCTGATAGACGAACATACCAACGGCTTCATTTATATGGTATCCACCGCCTCCACAACAGGCGCTAAGGATTCCTTTGATGAAAGAACCTTGGACTACTTCCGCCGCATCAACGCCATGCAACTCAAAAACCCGCGCCTGATAGGGTTCGGCATATCCAACAAAACCACCTGCTCCACCGCGCTCGAACACGCCAACGGCGCCATCATCGGCAGCCGCTTTATTCGCCTGCTGAGCAACGAACCGACCATAGAAGAAGCGGTAAAGAGGCTGTTTGAGGACTTGACGACTTAAAACCTGATTTCCTTTTCGGGGGTATGTTTGGCAAATGAATAGATTTGCGCCTCGCCCTTTTCAATATAAAAACAGGCTATATCGGGGTTTTCATGCCCTTTGGGGTACAAGTCAATCAGATTGGGCGCCACTTCAAACACTTTTTTGCGGGCGCTCTCTTCGTCAGTAAACTTTACGTTGCCCGAAATCCGTATCCATTTGCCGCTGCCTCCGTCGAACAGGGTGATGGCAATGACAGGATTTTTACGTATTTGCTTGTAAACAGGTTTGGGTTTGGCGGTAACAAAGGTCAGTTTGCCGTTCCATTCCATCACAAAACTGAAAGGACGCACCTGCGGGTGATTGTTCTCATCTACCGTCGCAATGCTAAATGCAGCGCCTTTTCCCAAAAATTCAATGATTTCATTTATTTCGTTCATTGTCAAAAAAATATTATTAATACTATTTGCGCAAAGATAATCAATATTCATAAAAAAAGAGGTTATCGAATGAAAATTCATAACCTCTTTTTAAAAATTACTTGCGTGAATTACAATTATTTTGCCACTACGCGAACCATTTCGAGCACTTTGTTGGAATAACCCCACTCGTTGTCATACCACGATACGATTTTTGCGAAGTTTGAATCCAAAGAGATACCGGCTTTTGCATCATAGATAGACGTTCTTGCGTCACCGCGGAAATCAGTAGAAACAACTGCCTCGTCGGTATAACCGAGAATGCCTTTCAATTCGCCTTCCGAAGCGGCTTTCATCACTTTGTTGATATCTTCTTGTGTGGCAGGTTTGTCAAGAACTACTGTCAAGTCAACAACAGAAACGTCAGAGGAAGGAACGCGGATTGACATACCTGTCAATTTTCCGTTTAATTCGGGTAATACTTTTCCTACAGCCTTTGCAGCGCCGGTTGACGAAGGAATAATGTTTTCCAAAATTCCACGACCGCCACGCCAGTCTTTCTGCGAAGGACCGTCAACCGTTTTTTGAGTTGCTGTGGCAGCATGAACTGTGGTCATTAAGCCTTTTACGATACCGAATTTGTCGTTCAATACTTTAGCGATAGGCGCAAGGCAGTTCGTTGTGCACGAAGCATTTGATATAATATCCTGACCGGTATATTTGTCGCTGTTTACGCCGTAAACGAACATCGGGGTGCTGTCTTTCGAGGGCGCCGACATTATCACTTTCTTTGCGCCTGCTTCGATATGTTTGCGAGCGGTGGCGTCGTCGAGGAAGAAACCGGTTGATTCTACTACAACCTGTGCGCCTACTTCATTCCATTTCAGGTTAGCAGGGTCTTTTTCGGCTGTCAAGCGGATTTTGTTGCCATTCACTACCAAATTGTTACCGTCAACTGATACTTCGCCTTTGAAGTGTCCGTGAACGGAATCATATTTCAGCATATATGCCAAATAATCGGCTGCCAATAAGTCGTTTATCCCTACGATTTCAATGTCGTTGCCGAAATTGTAAACTGCGGCGCGGAAAACCATACGTCCGATACGCCCGAATCCATTGATACCTACTTTAATTTTTGTCATTTTTTTTATTTTAATTAATTAAATTTTTGCAATTATAAAATTATTTTCGCTTGCTCTTACAACAAATATTGTACCAAAAATGATTTTTTATTCAGTTATTTGCGGGGAATATTTTACCAGCACCTTGTCGATTCGCTGTCCGTCCATATCCGCAATCTCGAAAAGAAAAGATTTCCACTCCAATTTTTCGCCCGGTTCGGGGATATGTTCCAGTTGATGCAATATAAAACCTGCCAAAGTGTCAAAAGTGGTTGAAATTTGTTCGCACTCAAAATAATCAAGGAAGTCGTAGAACCGAATTTGTGCGTCCACCCAATACGTGCCGTCTTCGCGAAGAACTATGTCCTCTTCCTCCGTTCCGACTTCGGGCATATCGCCTACAATTGCCTCAAAAAGGTCATTCAGCGTCACCATTCCCTGCAACGAGCCGTATTCGTCCACCACAAAGCCAACGTGCGTACCGGTTTTCTTGAACAAATCCATGACCGTGGAAATGGAATTGTTTTCGGGAACAAACAGGGCTGAATGGCACAGTTCGACAAGCGGTTTGCCGTCGTGCAAGGCAAAAAGGTCGCGGTTGCGCACAAAACCCTGCACCATATCAATGTTGCCGTCGCAAACCGGATAGACAGAAAAGGGATGCTCGCGAATGTAAGCCTGCTGCTCGTCAACAGACGATTGTACGTTCAGCCACACGATATTGCTGCGATGCGTCATGATAGAGGTAATGTTGCGGTCGTCTAAATGGAACACCCGCTCTATCATTTCCTGCTCGGCAGGGTCGATGCCGCCTTGTTCGGCGCTTTCCTCAATAATGGCTTTGATTTCTTCCTCCGTCACAAGGGTATCCTGCTGTCGAATGTGGAAAAGCCGCACTATTCCCTTGGTTGAAACCGATAAGAGCCAGATAAACGGAAACATCAATTTGCTCAACAACTTCATGACAGGCAACATCGACTTGGCTATCCGCTCGGGCTGCGTCAATCCGATTTGTTTAGGCACCAACTCCCCGATGACAAGCGTGAAATAAGTAACCACCATCACGACAACTATCGTGGACAGGACATTACTGACAGACGCCAGTAACTCAAACCGCCGGAAAAACTCGTTTAAATCGGCTTTGATATTTGCACCTGAAAAAATACCGGTCAGGATGCCTATCAGCGTAATCCACACCTGAATGGTGGACAGGAAATGTTCGGGATGCTCAATGGTTTTCAGCAAATTACGGGATTTTTTATTCCCCTTGTCTGCCTCCACCTCCAATTTTGATTTACGGGCTGATATCGTCGCCATCTCCGCCATGGAAAAAGCGCCATTCAACAAAATCAATCCCAAAATGATGAAAAGTTCCATCTTAATACATTATTTATTGTTATAGGTTGTTATTTATTGTTATAGGTTGTTATATATTGTTATACGGTTGTTATACATTGTGATACATTGTGATTCGGTTGTGATACATTGTGATTTGTTGTTTTCATTAACCATTTATAATTAACCATTAATAATTAACCATTGCTTCCATGCTACGGCGTTCTTTTTTGGTGGGGCGCCCTGTGCCGCGGTCGCGCTGTACAAAAACCGTCATCTTGTTGATTTCGGCTTTGTCGAGTTCTTCGCGGGGCGTAACATCCGTAATATATTCCGCTACTTTGGCTGCCGGTTGTCGATTGTCAATCAGCGCCACCACAGCGTAGGAATACACTACCGGCAACTTTTTCACTGTCAGTTTGTCACCCACTCGCACGGTTCGCGAGGGTTTTACTTCCATGCCGTTAATCAGCACACGATGCTTCTCGCAGGCTTCCGCCGCAAGGCTTCGGGTTTTGAACAACCGCACCGACCACAAAAATTTATCTATCCGCACAACCTCGTTCATACTCATTTATTATTAAAGAAATTCATGGTACGCTCCGTTCCGATGGTGACAAAACTCTGAATGACTTCCAACGTAAGCGGTAGCCTGTCGGGCAAGGCTTGTGCCTCTTCCGGCGTCCAATCGCCCAGCACGTAATCTATCTGCCTGCCTTGCTGAAAGTTACTGCCTACCCCGAACCGCAAACGCGCATATTCCTGCGTTTCCAGCATAGCGTTGATATTTTTCAATCCGTTGTGCCCGCCGTCACTGCCCTTTGGTTTCAGGCGGACTGTGCCGAAAGGCAAGGCAAGGTCATCCACCAAGACCAGCAAATGGTCAATCGCAATCTTTTCCTTTTGCAGCCAGTAACGGACAGATTCACCGCTCAGGTTCATGAAAGTATTGGGTTTCAGCAACACCAAGGTGCGCCCTTTGTACTTATATTCGCCTGTAAAGCCATAACGTCTATCGGCAAAAGGTATATTTTCCGCTGCCGCTAAATAATCCAGCATACGGAAACCTGCATTGTGCCGTGTATTGGCATATTCGTTGCCAATATTTCCCAACCCCGCAATCAGATACTTCACAAAAACATGATTATGAAAAACGCCGTAAAAGTACAAAAAAGCGGATAAGTATGAAAAAAAATATCATTTAGATGAAAAATCATTAAAAAAAATTTGTTACTCAATAAATTTTATCTACCTTTGCAGCCCGAAATAATATACATATCATAATGTACGCAATAGTAGAAATCGCTGGTCAGCAGTTTAAAGTAAGCAAAGACCAAAAAATATTTGTACACCGTCAAGAGGGCGAAGCAGGTGCAAAATTATCGTTTGATAAGGTGTATCTGATTGATAACGAAACGAATGTCAAAGTGGGTACCCCTGTCGTTGAAGGCGCAGCGGTAAACGCATCCATTGTTTCCCATGTCCGTGGTGATAAGGTGTTGGTTTTCAAGAAAAAGAGAAGAAAAGGGTATCAAAAACTGAACGGTCACCGTCAGGATTTCACCCAGTTATTAATAGAAGATATCAAAGCATAAAAAGAAGAGAAAATGGCACATAAAAAAGGCGTCGGAAGTTCGCGCAACGGTCGTGAATCCGAAAGTAAAAGATTGGGTGTTAAGTTGTTCGGTGGGCAGGTTTGCAAAGCCGGTAATATTTTGGTGCGCCAGCGCGGCACGAAACATTATCCGGGCGTTAATGTAGGCATTGGTCGCGACCACACGCTTTTTGCATTGGTTGCCGGCACCATTGAGTTCCGCAAAAAAACCGACAACAAATCATACGTGTCAGTATTGCCGCTTGCAGTGTAGGGCAACAGACACTTGTCACCGAAAAGAAAAGTTATCCTGTTGTACGGCAGGATATTTTTTGTTTATAGCAAAAGGGTTAATCAATAAAATAAGGTAAAAAAATGTTGACTATCAAATTTATCGAAGAGAATAAGGATGAAGTCATCCAAAAGTTGGCAATCAAAGGGTTTGACGCCGCAGAAATTATCGGCAAAATCCTTGATACCGATGCACGGCGCAAAAAAAATCAGGCGCAGGCTGACCGGATTCAGGCTGAATTGAACACGCAGGCGAAGGAAATTGGCGCTTTGATGAAATCGGGGCAGAAAGAAGCGGCAGAAACAGCCAAACAGACAGTTGCCGGGTTGAAACAAAAAGCGGCAGAACTAACCGCTCAGCAAGACGATGCGGAACGCCAACTGAAAGAGTTGACAGTGCTGTTGCCGAATGTGCCTCACGCCTCAGTGCCGACAGGCAAGACGGCAGCCGACAACGTGGTGGTGCGCTCAGGCGGGCAATCCCCTACCTTACCCGACAATGCTTTGCCGCATTGGGAATTGGCAAAAAAGTACGATTTGATTGATTTTGAACTTGGCGTGAAACTGACAGGCGCCGGATTTCCGGTTTACAAAGGCAAAGGCGCAAAACTGCAACGCGCATTGATTGCTTTTTTCCTCGACGAAGCCATTGCCGCAGGCTACAATGAAGTGATGCCGCCGCTGATGGTCAATGAAGATTCCGGTTTCGGCACAGGACAACTTCCCGACAAGGAAGGGCAAATGTATCACGCAACAGTGGACAATTTCTACCTTATCCCAACAGCGGAAGTGCCTGTTACCAACATATATCGCGATGTAATACTCGATGCATCCGATTTTCCGGTGAAAATGACGGCATACACCCCTTGCTTCCGCCGCGAAGCCGGCTCTTACGGCAAAGATGTTCGCGGATTGAACCGCCTGCACCAGTTTGACAAAGTGGAAATCGTTCGGTTGGAACATCCCGAACGTTCCTACGCTGCATTGAACGAAATGGTGAAACACGTTGAGTCGTTGGTTCAAAAGTTGGAATTACCGTATCGCATCGTGAAACTGTGCGGCGGCGACATGAGTTTTACTTCCGCGCTGACCTTCGATTTCGAGGTATTTTCAGCCGCTCAGAAAATGTGGCTCGAAGTAAGTTCGGTATCCAATTTCGAGTCGTTTCAGGCAAACCGTTTGAAATTGCGCTACCGCGACGAAAACAACAAAAAGCCGGTGTTGGCGCACACGCTCAACGGCAGCGCGCTGGCATTACCGCGCATCGTAGCCGCACTGATGGAAAACGGTCAAACAGCCGACGGGATAAGACTTCCAAAGGCTTTGCACAAATATACCGGATACGAAATAATCAACTGAAAAAATGCAACAAAAAGTACAAATACGGCACATTGACATAGCCAACAACCTGCCGCTCGTTTTCATCGGCGGACCCTGCATTATCGAAAGCGAAGAGGGATATTTGGACACTGTACGCTCGCTGAAAAAGATTGCCGACGCCCAGCAACAGCCATTCATCCTCAAAGCGTCGTTTGACAAGGCTAACCGCAGTTCCATCAATGCGTATCGCGGTCCCGGCTTGAACGAAGGCTTGCGCATTCTTGCCCTTGCCAAACAGGAACTGCAAACGCCGGTATTGGTGGACGTACACGAACCTCAACAGGCTGAACGTTGCGCCGAAGTTGCCGATATTCTGCAAATACCCGCTTTTCTGTGTCGGCAAACCGATTTGGTGTTGGCTTGCGCCGAAACGGGCAAGGTGGTCAACGTGAAGAAAGGACAGTTTCTTGCGCCGCAAAACATGGAAAATATCGTGAAAAAGATTGAATCAACCGGCAACCGCAACATACTGCTCACCGAACGCGGCAGTAGTTTTGGCTACGGCGATTTAATCGTGGATATGCGCTCGCTGCACATTATGAAACAGTTGGGCTATCCTGTTATTTTCGACGCCACGCACTCGGTGCAGAAGCCCGGCGCGTTGGGTACCGCCACCGGCGGCGACCGCAACCTTGCGCCTATACTGGCTCGCTCGGCTACGGCGGTAGGCATAGCCGGTATATTCTTTGAAGCCCATCCGAATCCGGAAAAAGCGCTGTCCGATGGTCCTAATTCCCTCACTTACGAAAGTGCAAGGGAACTCATGCGCCAAACAGCAGCATTGGACAGGATTGTAAAAGAATTTCCAGCATAAACCCCATTTTTATGACGCCCTCAGAAATAAAAAATATTGCACTTGAAGTTATCAAACTCGAAAGTACCTCATTGGCTGCTTGCAATGCCACCATTAATGATGATTTCGTAGAAGCCGCAAATACCATTGCCGCCTGCACAGGCAGATTGGTAGTGGTTGGCATCGGGAAAAGCGGAATTATCGGAAGAAAAATAGCCGCTACACTCGCATCAACCGGAACACCCGCCATGTTCATCCATGCCACCGAGGCATTGCACGGCGACCTCGGCATGATAACGGAACACGACATCGTACTTGCCTTGTCGTTCTCGGGACAGAGCGACGAACTGAACAAAATACTGCCCATGCTGAAACACCGCCACATCACCATCATCGGAATGAGCGGTCACACGCAATCCAAGTTGGCGCAAATAGCAGACATCAACATTATCCTGCCACCCATGCACGAAGCCTGCCCCTACAACCTTGCCCCCACTTCGAGCACCACAGCCATGCTGGGCACAGGCGACGCGCTGGCGCTCTGTCTGATGAAGATGAAAAACTTTGAGCAGGCTGATTATGCACTTTTTCATCCGGGCGGTATGTTGGGCAAACTGCTCACTTACAGCGTTGCAGACATCATGCAAAGCGGCGAACGCAACCCTATCATATCACTTGACGCAACAGTAAAGGATACCCTGTTAGTGATGACCAAGACCAAGAGCGGCGCAGCCACTATCATCAACGCCGACGGCTCGCCTGCCGGTTTCTTCACCGATGGCGACCTGCGACGCTGGCTGCAAAAAGACCACCTTGTACTTGAAAAAAATATTGCCGAAGTGATGACGCGCCAGCCAACAGTGCTACCCGACAGCATGAAAGCGGTAGAAGCCGCTAAAATCATCTGTCAAAAGAAAATTGATAACGCGCCGGTCGTTAACAGCGAAGGCATAGCGGTTGGCATTGTCGATGAAGGTGATTTATTGCCTTTTTTAACTGACTGATTTTCCCACAGTTTGCAACTATAACAGCCTATTTTCATCTCTTTTGAATTTTTGGCACAGAATTTGTAATACTGTTAGTAGTTCTTTTTAGTAAGAAAAATTACAAAGCTCATGAAAATATTGAGCGTTTTTCATACGATTGATTTTTAAGGTTAGTTTAATTGATAATTGTTTGGTTTGTTAG
>JAISKR010000024.1 GCA_031260845.1 Bacteroidales bacterium | reverse complement strand
TCTCGTCATGTGGCGTTTTCTGTAGATGTTCAACATCGATCACTGAAGGCAATGCGAAATCACTAATCTTTATCGCCTTTTTGTTGTGCGTGTTGCGTTCCGCCGACGTTACAGTGAGCACACCCTCGACGCCGATCTCGAACGTCGTGTCTATAGTGCAGGGGAATGTTACGTACACAAAACGTACGAAAAAAGAAAAAAAGCGTCCACCAATCCGGCAGACGCTTTTTTTGATTCGGCGATGATGGATTACATCATGCCGCCCATTCCACCCATTCCGGGATTCGGCATCGGTGCGGGTTTGTCTTCTTCTTTTTCAGCCAATACGCACTCGGTGGAGAGGAACATACCTGCTATGGAAGCGGCATTTTCCAGCGCCACGCGCGCTACTTTGGTCGGGTCGATGACGCCTGCTGCGTGCAGATTCTCGTACTTGTCGGTACGTGCGTTGTAGCCGTAATCGCCCTTGCCTTCGCGTACTTTCTGTACCACAACGGCGCCGTCCAAGCCTGCGTTTTCAACGATTTGACGCAGCGGCTCTTCCAATGCGCGACGAACGATGGCTATACCTGTCGTTTCGTCGTCATTGTCGCCTTTCAGTTTGTCAAGCGATGGGATAGCGCGAATGTAAGCCACACCACCGCCGGCGATGATGCCTTCTTCAACGGCTGCGCGGGTTGCGCTCAGAGCGTCGTTCACGCGGTCTTTCTTTTCCTTCATTTCCACTTCGGTGGCAGCGCCAATGTGAAGAACTGCAACGCCTCCGGCAAGTTTCGCTAAACGTTCCTGCAATTTTTCCTTGTCGTAGTCGGAAGTGGTGTTTTCTATCTGCGCCTTGATTTGGCTTATGCGGGCTTCGATTTGTTTCTTCTCGCCTGCGCCGTTCACGATAGTGGTGTTGTCCTTGTTGATAGTGATTTTGTCGGCGCTTCCCAACATATCAACGGTAGCGCTTTCCAATTTCAATCCTTTTTCGTCGCTGATAACAGTGCCGCCGGTCAAAATGGCAATGTCTTCGAGCATTTCCTTGCGACGGTCGCCGAAGCCCGGGGCTTTAACGGCTGCAATGCGCAACGAGCCTCTCAGTTTGTTCACTACTAATGTGGCGATTGCTTCGCTGTCCACGTCTTCGGCAATAATCAAAAGCGGTTTGCCCGTTTGCAGCGAGGCTTCCAGAATGGGCAGAAATTCCTTCATGGTGGAAATTTTCTTGTCGTGAATCAAAACAAGCGGATTTTCCAGCACACATTCCATTTTTTCGGTATCGGTAACGAAATAAGCGGAAATGTAACCACGGTCGAACTGCATACCTTCAACAATATCAACGTAAGTTTCGGTTGATTTGGACTCTTCGACAGTGATAACGCCTTCTTTCTTTACCTTGCCCATCGCTTCGGCAATCAGTTTGCCGATTTCGGGGTCGTTGTTTGCCGAAATGCTTGCCACTTGCTCTACCTTTTTCAGGTCGTCGCCAACGGACTGCGATTGCGACTGCAAATTTTTGGTTACGCTGATAACGGCTTTGTCGATACCGCGTTTCAAATCCATAGGATTAGCGCCGGCTGTAACGTTTTTCAAACCTACTGTTACCAATGATTGAGCCAGTACGGTGGCGGTGGTTGTGCCGTCGCCTGCGTCGTCGTTGGTTTTGGAAGCGACTTCCTTCACCATCTGTGCGCCCAAGTTTTCCACTTTGTTGGACAACTCGATTTCCTTGGCTACCGTTACACCGTCCTTGGTGATTTGCGGTGCGCCGAATTTCTTGTCAATCACTACATTGCGACCTTTGGGTCCCAACGTTACTTTTACCGCGTTTGCCAATTGGTCCACACCCTTTTTCAGTGCATCGCGGGCTTCGATATTAAATTTAATTTCTTTTGCCATTTCTTTTTTAATTTTTTACGTTTACAACTAATTATTACTTAAATAACCGCTAAAATGTCCGATTGACGCATTATCAGATAATCCGTACCGTCCACGTTCAGTTCGCTGCCCGAATACTTTCCGTAAAGCACCACGTCGCCTATTTTCACCTGCATGGTTTCGTCTTTTGTGCCGGGACCTGCCGCTACTACCGTGCCTTTTTGGGGTTTTTCCTTAGCAGTGTCGGGTATAATCAACCCGCTTGCTGTTTTCGATTCAGCCTCTTGGGGCTGTACCAGAACTCTGTCTGATAATGGTTTAATTTTTACATTTGCCATTTTCTTATGATTTTTATGAAGTTAAACAATTCAAATTTTCGTAATTAACTTACAGATTTTGTGCCAAACCCGAATTGGCATATTTCCGGCGAAAAAGTCTGCCATTTTTTCGTTTTCTCGTGGCATTATGGCAGACGAAATTTATTTTCGCATCCGGTTTAGTTCGTCAGCCATGATTTGACGAACGTGACCGCTCACTTCCGCCACTGTCATGTCTCGGTAAGTTTCGTAAGGCACGGGCGGCAGGATATGCAGCCGCATTTTTTGCGGATTGAAGGGATACCCCTTTGGCGGAAGCGCGTTGGCTGTGCCGTTTATCACCATCGGTATTATGTCCACCTTTTGTTGCATGGCTATCAGAAAGGCGCCTTCCTTGAAGTTGCGCAATTCGCCGTTTGCAGAACGTGTGCCTTCGGGAAATATCATGATAGAGTTGCCTTCGCCGATATTTTTGCTGCAAAGCCGTATCATTCGCCGCTGACTCGAAACGCTGCTGCGCACAATCTTGATATATTTGTTCATGGACATATTCCAGCCGAGAAGCGGGATTTTGAAAAGCGAGGCTTTCCCCACCCATTTGTAAGGCTTGAAAATGCGGTAAAGCACCAATATATCAACAACAGATTGATGATTGCTCACCATCACATAGACTTTGCGCGTGTCGATATTGTCCCTGCCTGTGATGCTGACGCGCCACAAGGGGTTGAGCCACGTATAGCAAGCCGCCCAGAAGCAGGAAAACAGATGCAACACCGTCAGTTTTCGGTCAAACCGGACAGTTGTCACCCTCAAAATAATCGCTATCACGAAGAATATCAGCGAAGTGACGAAAAACAACAGACACAGATAAATGCTTGATAAATGACGATACATTAATTTAATGTGGTTTTAAATATGCAAAAGTAATAAATTTAATTTAGATACGGCAACTTTTACGAAAGTAACACACTGTTTTTCATGTTACAGATATTTTTAACGGCACAAAATACAATATGCTTATTCCCCCCTTTGCGGGTATTTTTAATTTCAGGCATTTTTTTAGTTTTTTATTTTTAATTCCGTTAAAAAGAGTTTATAAATATCTGTCCATGATTTGAGATACAAGTCAGTGGATTCGTCAATCAAGCGCATATAGGTTTTTGACGCATAATAAAGGTCAGTAGCGACAGTTTCGGTCATACCATGGTCAGTAATCAATTGCTTAACAATGTAGTCGTCAATATGATAAAAAACGCTGTCGGATTCGTTGTCCGTTTGGTCAATCATTTGCAGCGATTTCAGCGTACAAAAAGCAATTTGGTGTGTTGGC
>JAISKR010000197.1 GCA_031260845.1 Bacteroidales bacterium | reverse complement strand
CACTACATTTGCGTTTTATTAATGTAAAGTTCATCATGAGAAAATCAATATTTATCAGTCTTTTCTTTGCCGCCATTTTTCTTTGCGGCGGTTGTTCGTCAACGCAGGAATACGATATTGTCATTTACGGCGGCACTTCGGCGGCTGTTACCGCTGCGGTGCAGGCAAAGCGAATGGGCAAGTCGGTGGTGATTGTTTCGCCCGACAAGCATCTCGGCGGGATGACCGGCAGCGGATTGGGTTATACCGATTCGGGCAATGTGGGCAGCATTGGCGGATTGTCGCGCGAGTTTTACCATCGCGTGTATTTAGAGTACCAAAAAGACGAAACATGGCGTTGGGAAAAAATGGGCGATTACGGCAATCGAGGGCAGGGCACCAAGGCGATACACGACGACCAAACCATGTGGATTTTCGAGCCGCACATTGCCGAAGGCATTTTTGAAAATTGGGTGGCTGAATGGGAAATACCTGTTGTGCGCGAGGCATATCTCGACCGCGAACACGGCGTCAAAAAAGAGAATACACGCATTATTTCCATCAAAACGCTTGATAGAAAGACGTTTATCGGCAAAATGTTTATTGACGCCACTTACGAAGGCGACCTTCTCGCTGCGGCGGGCGTCAGTTACTACGTGGGGCGCGAAGCCAACGCACAGTACGACGAAACGTGGAACGGCAACCAACTTGGCGTGAAGCATCAATATCACAATTTCACCATGCCTGTTGACCCCTACAAAACGCCCGGTGATTCTAAAAGCGGTTTGCTCAAATACATTGACAACGGCAGCGAAGGCAAACGCGGCGAGGGCGACGCCCGCATACAGGCATACTGCTACCGCACCTGCCTGACAAAGATTCCGGAAAACCGTGTGCCGTTTCCCAAACCGGACAACTACAATGCGGATGATTACGAATTGCTGCGCCGCGTGTTTGAAAGCGGCTGGCGCGAAACGTTTAACAAATTCGACGTCATCCCCAACCGAAAGACGGATACGAACAACCACGGTCCGGTTAGCAGCGATTTTATCGGCATGAACTACGATTATCCTGACGCCACTTACGAAAAAAGGCGGGAAATTCTCAAACAGCACCGCGATTACCAGATGGGCTGGTACTATTACATTGCCAATGACCTGCAAGTGCCTTCCGACGTTCGCGACAGCATGAGCCTGTGGGGATTTGCCAAAGACGAGTTTGCAGACAACGGACACTTTCCCCATCAAATTTACGTTCGCGAAGCGCGGCGCATGATGGGCGAATACGTAACCACCGAGCAC
The DNA here is from genome assembly GCA_031260845.1 of Bacteroidales bacterium. Lineage (GTDB taxonomy): Bacteria > Bacteroidota > Bacteroidia > Bacteroidales > UBA4181 > JAIRLS01. The sequence goes on along the minus strand of JAISKR010000197.1, from coordinate 1,559 downwards.
GAATGCCTCGGACGACGGCAGCCGCCGCACCCCGTCGGTATGGGTTCCTACACGCTCGATTCTCACAATGTGCGCAGATTTGTAACCCAAAACGGATTAGTGCAAAATGAAGGCGACGTACAAGTACGCCCTATGAATCCATATAGCATAGATTATGGCTCACTAACGCCAAAGGCAAGCGAATGTACCAATCTGCTCGTTCCTGTTTGCCTGAGCAGTTCGCATATCGCCTACGGTTCCATACGCATGGAACCTGTTTTCATGCTGCTTGGACAGAGCGCCGCCACTGCCGCCGCCCTTTCGATAGTTGACAATGTGGACGTTCAGCAATTAGACTACATAAAACTACGCAAACAACTTGTTGCCGACGGACAGAGATTAGATTGAATGTTATCTACGAAACTTTCGCAGGAATGTCCGTTTTTCAATTTCTTTTATCCACGCCCCACAATAATTTATTGCGCAGGGTGGCATAGAATGAAAATGGTTTGACGGTCTTTATTCGATATTCGGCTCTTTTTACTTCCAGTTCAATATCAGACGAACAATCGTAAGAGCGGGAATCCATGCTCAGGGAAAATGAATTGCTTCGGCTCTCTGTTTTCAGTTTCAGCACGGAATTATCAGGTATCACTAATGGTCTTACCGTTAGATTATGCGGCGCTATGGGCGAAATAATAAAATTTCTTGCGTCGGGCGCCACGATAGGTCCGCCTACGCTCATCGAATAAGCCGACGAGCCGGTTGGGGTGCCGATAATCAAGCCGTCTGCCCAATAGGAATTGAGAAATTCATCATTGCACCATACGTGAACGGTCAACAATCCCGATTTTTTTTGTATCACTATATCGTTCAGGGCATAAGGGAAATCGCCCAAATCCATATTGCTGCCGACATACAGAAGGGTGCGTTCTTCCGTGGGTAAATTGCCGGCAAGCAGCGATTCAATGGACTGTTGCAAATCCTGCTCGGCAATGGTCGCCAGAAAACCAAGGCGCCCGCTGTTGATGCCTACGATGGGTATTCCGCTGTTTCTCACGTAATTGACAGATTCAAGAAAACTGCCATCGCCCCCTACGCTGAAAAAATACGATACGCCTTGGGGCATATCCGCGTGCGAAGAAAACGTACCGGAAACCTGCGCTATGGCGGCAGGCGAGGGTTGCAAAAACTCGTACAACTGCTGATGCAGGTATATCTCAACGCTGTGCGCTTTCAATATACTGATGATATTGCCAATCAGTCCGGCGTTTCGCTCGTTAAGTATCTTTCCGAAAATTGCTATTGACCTGTTCATTTTTTGAAATTAATATTCATCTTCCCATTCGTTTTCATTCGTTTTCAGCGGTTTACCCAATTGAAAAGCAGGCGGTACGGGCGCCTTTTTTATCTTCTTGATGGATATGTTTTTGTAATGCTTCCAATGCTTGCCGACAAATTTCAAACCGTCTTGCCGCCTGTCGGGACCGTAGTAGATATATTGCCCAAACATATACGGTTCGGGGGGCGCCAAATGGTCAAATTCAATCCTGTCTTTGCTCTTATTGTATTCCAAATAC
>JAISKR010000183.1 GCA_031260845.1 Bacteroidales bacterium | reverse complement strand
TATCGAAATTTAAATCCATCTTTATTTTTAGAGGTATTTAATGGTTTAATCGTATTTCTACGAAAACGCAAAAATATATAAAAATTCAAAATATATCAATATTTTACACATTTTCGATAAAAAATCCGGCATCCACCAGCAAATCAGCACTTTGTGAAGCGGCTACCGCAAGGCAGTCACAGCGCTCGTTTTCAGTGTTTCCGGCATGACCTTTCACCCACACAAAGCGAACGCTGTGGCGTCGGTAAATTTTCAAAAAACGAATCCATAAATCCGCATTTTTTTTCCCTGCAAAGCGTTTTTGTTCCCAAGTCAGCACCCATTTTTTTTCTACCGCATTGACCACATATTGCGAATCGGTGTAAACAAGCACCTGACTTTGAGGGATTTTAAGCGCTTCCAAGGCTGTAATTACTGCCAGCAATTCCATCCGGTTGTTGGTAGTGCGCTGAAATCCTTGTGACAATTCCTTCCGGAACCTGCCCGAAATGAGCACTATCCCGTAACCGCCCGGACCCGGATTGCCTGATGCCGAACCGTCAGTATAGATTGTAATGAGCATTATGGCGCCGTAACGGATGGGGTTAAAATGCGAAACTTACACCGGCGTTCAGGCAGGTCGTTTCGTAATTGACGCCGCCTTCAGCAAACACGCCGAAACCTTTGGTGAAAAAGTAACGGCAACCGCCCATCAGTCCAAAGGCTCCATAAGATTGATAATCATTTGGGGTTTCTTTGACCAATAGACCTATCATCACTGAACCGAAAACCTCAAAATTAGGATTGATGGAATAGCGATAGGTTGCGCGAGGTGCGAAAAACAACTTTGTTCGTTTATATGTCAAGGCGCCGTAGGTGTCGTTGTGTACGGCTGCGTTGAAATATCCGCCGACGGTGAACAATCCGGGTCCCCAATGGTCAATCAGACCATAGTCGTAACTCGCATTTCCGCCGACGCCGGGGAAAAAGCCCACACCCACGTTCACCAAACTGGAACCTTTTGATAATGATGACTGTGCATGGGACATTGAAACAAATCCAAAACTCAAAACAATAACAAGAAAAAATAACCTTTTCATAACAATTTATATATTAACTTTATTTTATAATTAACCATTCATAATTAACCGTTAACCCTTATTTCAGCCCTCTGTTTTCGAGCAAGGCGTCAATTTGAGGTTCTGCGCCGCGGAAGTTGAAATACATTAACATGGCGTCGTAAATGCCGCCCTTTTCGAGAATTTCTTTGCGGAAAGCGTTGGCTATTACCTTGTCGAAGATATTACCAGCCTCTACATAAGCCTGAAAAGCGTCTGCATCGAGCACTTCCGCCCAAATATAACTGTAATATCCGGCAGTGTAGCCTCCTCCCATCGTATGGTTGAAGTAGGTACTGCGGTAACGCGGCGGAATTTGCGAAATCAACCCTAATTTGTCCATGGATTCCTTCTCGAATTGCAGTACGTTCAAACCGTCGGTGTCGGTCAGAATATGGTAATCCATGTCCAGCACCGAGGCAGCCAGATATTCGACCGTAGCAAATCCCTGTCCGAATTTGCTGCTTTTTTGCATCTTCTGCACCAAGGCGTCGGAAATAATTTCGCCGGTTTGATAGTGTTTGGCGTACTGTTTCAGCACCTCAGGCTCAAAAGCCCAATGCTCCATGACTTGCGAAGGCAATTCGACGAAATCGCGCGGCACACCAGACGTTCCATTGTAATGAACCTGCTTAAACAGATTATGCAAGGCATGACCAAATTCGTGGAAAAAAGTTTCCACCTCATCGGGACTGAGCAAAGCGGGTGCATCGCCGGCAGAACGGGTGAAATTGCAAACAATCGTAGTGACAGGCGCTATCCGCTTGCCGTTTTCGTAGTTTTGGCTGCGGTAGGCGCCGCACCATGCGCCGCCCCTCTTTCCTGAACGCGGAAAGAAGTCCATATAAAGCACTCCCAGATGGCTACCATCGGCGTCTTTACATTCAAAGGTAACTGCTTCATCGTGATACTTGGGAAGATTGGTCAACTCGGTGAATGTGACGCCGTACAACTGATTGCACACGTAAAATATGCCATCGCGAACGTTTTCCAACTTGAAATACGGACGCATGGCTTCTTCGTTCAAATCATATTTGCTTTTCATCACCTTTTCGCTGTAATAGCGCCAGTCCCAAGCCTCTAAATCGAAGTTACCGCCCGATTTGCGGATGAACTGCTGCATATCGGCGGCTTCTTCCCTTGCTTTTTTGATGGCAGGCTCCCAAATTTGATGAAGCAAACCATAAACATTTGCCGAATTTTGCGCCATCCTGTTGCTCAGGGCGTAATCGGCATAGTTGATAAAGCCCAAGAGTTTAGCCTTTTCCAGGCGTTTGCCGACCAATTGAGCCACGACCTCCTTGTTGTCGTTGGCATTGTTGTTGTTGCCGCGGTTGAGATAGGCTTCGAGCATCTGTTTGCGCAAATTGCGGTCGTCTGCAAATTGCAGAAACGGCATGATGCTTGGGTTGTGAAGGGTGAACAACCAACCGTTCCTGCCGGCGGCTTTGGCTGCCGACGCCGCGGCTGCCTTTTGCGCTTCGGGCAAGCCGGATAATTGCTTCGCATCGGTAATCGTCAACTGAAAAGCATTGTTTTCAGCCAGCAGATTTTGGCGGAACTTTAACTGCAACATGGATATTTCCTGATTCAACTCGCGCAGTTGCTCCTGATTGGCGGGCGACAGGTCGGCTCCGTTGCGCACAAAGGCTTTATACGTTTCCTCCAAAAGTTTTAACTGCTCATCATTCAACGATAAAGCGTCTTTTTGCCGGTACAAGGTTTTGATTCCGGCGAATAGACCGGCATTCAGAAAAATATTATCGCTGTGTGCGGACAACATTGGGGTGACTTTGACGTCAATTTCCTGTATCTCGGCAGACGTGTTGGCGCTGTTGACGCCGTGAAATACGGGAAGCACCTTGTTCAATATCGCTCCGCTCTTGTCGTAAGCCTCAATCACATTTTCAAAAGTGGGTTTCTTGATTTTGGCAATGGCGGCAATCTCTGCGGACTGCTGCTTGATGCCGGCTTCAATTGCCGGAATATAATCGGTATTGCTGATTTTGTCGAACGGCGGCACTTCAAACGGCGTGCTGTATGGGTTTAGAAACGGATTCATACTATTTTGCGAGTTCCGGCAGGCGCTTAAAAAGAGGCAACCTGCTATGGATACGATGATTGGTAAAGTTTTCATTACTACTATTTTGATAGATATACTCTAAAAAGTTTTTTTGCAACATACCCTTTTATAACGGTACAACCTGATTTTTATTTTGTAAAAAAACAAAAAATAATGGTTAATGGTTAATGATGAATGGTTAATTACGGAATACACATTTAACCGCGAAGTTACCCGCTCACTGCCATA
>JAISKR010000085.1 GCA_031260845.1 Bacteroidales bacterium | reverse complement strand
GAAAAACAATTAACCGATTTGACAGAATACGTATTATCTTTATAAAATATAAAAATCAATATCATGAAAAATTATAAATTTTGGATTTTAACCGCTGTTACTTTTTCGTTATTTACGCTGGTAATAGCCAATTCTTATCAGTCAACGGATGAATACGCATCCGATAAGGCTGTGAAATCAGAGAATAGTGTTACTGAAACTGCTGAAATAGCGCCTGTACAGCAGGTTGCGGAAAGCAGTTTCGCGGAAATTTCCGTTCCGGAAGAAGACCGGTTGATAGGTCGCTGGTCGTTTGAGTCCGGCAATGTCGGGCGCAATGCTGCCGCCGATAAATTTAACGCCAAGTTTGACAAAAAACCGGCTGTGGTGCCGGGAGTAATCGGCAGCGCCGTTGAATTGACCGGCAAAGGACCCGTCATTGAGGTGGGACCCGAAGCGCTGCCTGAAAAATTGAGCGAATTTACCTTTTCGGCATGGGTGTCGCCCAAGAAATTGGAAGGCGACAACACCATCATCCGCAAGGAAGATGTGGGCATATTCGGCGACACTCGGCTGTTGTTCGCTTTTCGGGAAGGCAAATTTCTTTCGTTGGGCATCAACTGCGGCAACAATTATGCAGTGTGCGACGCCATCGTGTCGCCCCGCGAGTTGTGCGACGGTAACTGGCACCTCGTTGCCGGAACCTTTGACGGATATGTGATGCACGTTTATTTTGACGGCAGAGAGATAGGCGCCATGGAACGCCATGCGCCCCTCAATACGCTTTATGATTATATGCCGATAAGAGTTGATTACTGGGGCGATATTGTCAGCGGGCGATATGAGTCGGTGGAAGGAGATTTGCAGATTGCTCAGGCGCCTTTTTTCATCGGTTCTTTTGATGGAAAAAAGGACTTTTTCACCGGTAAAATGGATGATGTGCGTTTTTACGCCAAAGCGCTTGACAACGGCGGTATTGACGCTTTATATAAGGAAGGAAAACAAAAACCTTCGGCAGAGTTGAAGAAATCTCAGCAAACCGCCGCTTCATATTACCGAAAAGGAACTTCATTTATCGAAACCTTGGAAATGACCGACCGGCAACTGGCTCAGACAAAGATTGATGCAATTGCAGCGGTTGAGTTGCAACGGCTGTTACGCGCTGATTATCCCGAAGAAACGAATGCCTATATCATGAAATGGCATAAAAATCCGGTGGACAATATGCTGCTGACCGACAAAGAACGCCGTACCTTGGCGGAAAAATTGACTATTCCCGCTTTTGAGTATCTTCCGCTGACCGATATGCAATGGAGTGTGCTTTCCCCTGCCGATAAAGCCAAATGGGAACGCATCCGATGGATTAAATCGCAATTTCAAGGTGATGACGACGCCTTGGTTGCCGGCATGGATAAAAATCTTCTCGGCGCCATATTATATGAAATGGAAAACGTGACGGAAGAACGTCCTGCTCATGGCGAGAGAGTAGCGCCATACAAAAAACCGGAAACGCCGCGTACCGTTGACCGCACCGCCAAAGAAGCACAGGAGGTGATTGAAGCCGACTGGCTCTATCAGTGTGACGGCAAGCCGACGATAGAGCGCAGTTTGCAGGAAATAGGATGGACACGTCGATTGGCTTCGCGTTTGGATAATCAAAAATTCAATGCCCGCTTGGATGAATTGGAAAAGAACGCCAAGGCAAAACAGACGGATAGCGAAGACAAAGATTTATATTTTGCTGTGCGCACGCTGAAAAGGGACATTATGTTTCAAAATCCCGTTGTTGATTTTGAAACGGTGGTCTATATCGACAATCCGAATCCGTCAGGCAGCGAATGGGCGCATGAAACCAAACACCGTTTGGGTTATTCGGGCGTCCCCGGCGGACGGCTTATCGTGCAGACCGGCTTAAACCCGGGAGGCAAAATGAAACAACTCATGCCGCAGGAACCCCTGCATGGCACTTTCTGGCGCCCTGATATATCGTATGACGCCAATCATGTTCTTTTTGCTTTCAAACCGCATAACGAAAAAACCTTCCATCTCTATGAAATTGGAATTGACGGTTCGGGACTTCGCCAATTGACAAGCGGTATTTTCGATGATTTCGACCCTATCTATATGCCTGATGGCAAGAAAATCACGTTTTTAACCACCCGCGGGCATATTTACGTGCGCTGTATGCCGCCTACCAATGCTTATGTGACAGCACAAATGCCGTTAGACGTGAAACCGGGCGACAAAAGCCTGTATATCCTTTCCCGCAGCGGCGAACCGGAATATACCCCCTCTGTGATGAACGACGGGCGCGTGATTTACACCCGCTGGGAATATACCGACAAACCTCTGTGGCGTGCACAAAACCTGTGGACGATGCGGCAAAACGGTACGTTTGTGCAGACATTCTGGGGCAATCAATCCGTATGGCCCGACCTGCTGAAAGACGCCCGCCAGATACCCGGCAGCGAAAAGGTGATGTTTACCGGCAGCGCTCACCATAACTGGTTTTCGGGCAGCGTTGGTATCATCACGCCTACCAAAGGATTTAATTTTCCCCAAGGTTTGACGAAGGTGACGAAAGACGTTGAGTGGCCCGAGTGCGGCAACGGTCCCGTTGACCCCATTGAAAATCCTGATTACCATACCTCAGGGAACTATTACGCCTATTATTCGCCCTATCCGCTGAGCGAAACAGATTTTCTGGTTTCGGCAAAGCGCAAAAGCGACGGAAAATTCATACTTATGCTGATGGATACCGAAGGCAACCGCGAAATCATCAATGAAGGCGCCTACCATATCTGGGATGCCTTGCCTGTTCGGACACGTCCTACACCGGCGGTATATCCCGACGATGTTGAGTGGCCCACGTATGAAAACCGTGACAACCCGGGTCCCGGAACGTTATACAGCAACAATGTCTATGAGGGTGCACCTCAAGAAATGAAGGATAAAGCCAAATATCTGCGTATCCTGTCTATCGAACACAAAACATACACCAACTGGCACAAGCGGAATTACGCTTCTTCCGGTCCTGAAATATCTGCCGTTCAGTCGGAAGGCATCAAGAAAATCATCGGAACTGTTCCCATCGAACCCGACGGAAGCGTGAATTTTACCGCACCGAGCGGCATAGCGCTACACTTCCAGTTGCTGGACGAAAACCAACGCGCCCTGCAAACGATGAAAAGTTTTACGGGCGTACAACCCGGGGAAAGCCGCGGATGCTTGGGCTGCCACGAATCGCATACACGCACGCCGGCTGTACGCCAAACAGGCATAGCATTTGGGCGTAAACCTTCGTTCATTACACCGGTACCGTGGAAAGATATTTCAGTAAGTTTTGAACGTTATGTGCAGCCTGCATTGGATAAACATTGCGCTCAATGCCATCAGGATCCTAAGCATCCTGCGTATAAACGCTTCAATGCCACTTTGCGCCCGGGATTCCTCGGTTTCAAAGAGCCGTATATGACGCTGCTCGGTCATCCCACATGGGGCAACCCGTATAGAGAAAAAAAGGAAGCCCTGCCCGGAGGCTTTGGATGGGCTGATATTATCATGGTGGAAGCATACAGCACGGTCGATTCTTTGGCGTATCAAACCTATCCGGCGATGACGAAACTGTCGTACAAGAGCCGGTTGGTGAACTTGATGTCAAGCGGCAAGCATCACGGTGTGAAAGTAGATCCCGAAAACCTGCTGCGTGTCATCCTTTGGGTGGATGCGATGGGTCCCTATTACGGCACGGAAGAACTCAGGAAGATGGAAGACCCGATATTCCCCGGAAAGGGCTGGCTGTCGCAACAACCGAGAATTTGTACGGCGCCCATCGTGCAGCGCCCGGGTCCTTTCGATCCTTTTTATTCGGACGAGGCTTATGATACGCCGCCTCAGGAAATTTTCAACCAATTGCCACAGGTTTTGGTTCAAAAA
>JAISKR010000343.1 GCA_031260845.1 Bacteroidales bacterium | reverse complement strand
AATGCTACAAAGTTGAGTTACAATGACTTCGAAAAATATATCATCATGGTGGTTAACCTGATGAATATAGCGCTCGACATTTGGTTGCTGATAGGCGTGGGCTTATACAAAATGGAAACATACAGTTGGATAGCCGCACGCGCTCTCATTTCGCTCTTGCAGATTATCGCCGTCAATGTGTCCTCGCGGTACAGCACAGACATTTTGATATATTTCACTCTTGGGCTATTAGTGGCGTCCTTTGTGGCAGGTTTGTTCATGAGTGTAAAACTCAGTCCACGACGTGTGCCTAAAACCATTGAAGTGGAGATTGAAAATGAAAAGATTAAAAAAACAATTTACGTTTTTCCCGATTAAATAATATGTCAGAAAAAGTTTTGAACAGCAATAAGGAAGCCGCGCAGAAGTCGTTGGGACGGCTGATTGAAATCATGGACGAACTGCGCGAAAAATGTCCGTGGGACAAGAAGCAAACCATTGAGAGTCTGCGTCATCTCACCATTGAAGAAACCTACGAATTGGCAGACGCCATTCTTGACAACGATATGCAGAATATCCGCAAGGAATTGGGCGACGTACTGCTGCATCTCGTGTTTTACGCAAAGATTGCTTCCGAAACGGGCGATTTCACCTTTGCCGACGTGATTGACGGGCTTTGCGAAAAATTGGTTTTCCGCCATCCTCATGTTTTCGGCGATGTGTCGGTGAGGGATGACAGCGACGTGAAAACCAACTGGGAAAATCTGAAAATAAAGGAAGGCAACAAATCCATACTGGCAGGTGTGCCGAAATCCTTGCCCGCCATGGTGAAGGCGCTGCGAATACAGGACAAGGTGCATGCCGTGGGCTTTGACTGGGATAAACGCGAACAGGTGTGGGACAAGGTGAAAGAGGAAACCGGCGAGTTGAAACAAGAGATAGACCGCATGGACGCCGCACGGATGGAAGCAGAGTTTGGCGATTTGTTTTTCTCGTTGGTCAATGCAGCGCGACTGTACGGCGTTGACCCCGAATCGGCGCTCGAACGCACCAACCGCAAATTCATCACCCGTTTCAACTATTTGGAAGAAAAAACCATCAAAGCAGGACGCCCGCTGACGGGTATGTCGCTGAACGAAATGAACGTTATTTGGGACGAAGCGAAGAAGGAAGAAAGGATAAACGAGTGAAAGGATAAATGGAAGGCTAACGCACGACAGTAATGGACAGTACATTCATCAAAGAGGCGGCGCGGGGCGTCGGTTTTGCCGATTGCCGCATTGCAAAGGCGGAAACCCTGCCAGAGGAAACGCAGCATTTGAAGCGTTGGTTGCAAGACGGAATGTACGGAATGATGGAATATATGGCTCGCAACACAGCAAAACGCGAAAATCCCGCTTTGCTGGCGGAAGGCTGTCAAACGGTAGTGTCGCTGGCTGTCAATTATTATCCGGCTTTTCAACAAAAGGCGGATGTGCCGCAAATTGCCAAATACGCTTACGGTAAGGATTATCATTTGGTGGTGAAGCAGATGCTTCACCGTTTGCTGGCGTCCATCCGCGAACATTACGGCACAGTGCGCGGGCGCGTTTTTACCGATTCGGCGCCTGTGATGGAACACGCTTGGGCTGCCCGCAGCGGATTGGGATGGACAGGCAAGCATTCGCTTGTCATTCACCCGCAATACGGCTCATATATCTTTCTGGGCGAATTATTTCTCGACATAGCCATCGAACCCGACCTGCCCATTGCCGACCGTTGCGGCGCCTGCACTCGCTGCATTGACGCCTGTCCGGTGCAGGCTATTGTTGCACCTCACGTGGTGGACGCCCGCCGTTGCCTGTCGTATCTGACCATTGAACACAAAGCGGAATTTCAGCAGCCGCTGTCCCTGCATCGCCGTTTGTTCGGCTGCGACCTCTGCCAAGACGCCTGTCCGTGGAATAAAAAAGCGCAACCGACCAAAATCAGCGAATTTGAACCCCATCGCGAGATGCTGAACATGGATGAAAACGACTGGAAACGCCTGTCAAAAGAAGATTTTGAGCGAATGACAAAAGATTCGCCCTTGCAACGTGCAGGATTTGAAAGTTTTCACAGAAACCTGACGAATTTAGGGTAAATGTATGAGAATTGAAGAAAATGCACTACTTTTGTACCATAATTTTATAATTCATATATCATGTCAGAAAATATATCATACAAAGTAGCAGACATTAAGTTAGCCGATTTCGGCAGAAAAGAGATTGAAATTTCCGAGCATGAAATGCCCGGGTTGATGTCGCTTCGTTCTAAATATGGGAAGGAAAAGCCTTTGAAAGGCGCTCGTATCACCGGTTCGCTGCACATGACCATTCAGACGGCGGTTTTAATCGAAACCTTAGTTGAATTGGGCGCAGATGTTCGCTGGGCAAGTTGCAATATTTTCTCTACGCAAGACCACGCAGCCGCAGCCATTGCAGCCGCAGGCGTTCCCGTTTTCGCATGGAAGGGCGAAACGTTGGAAGAATACTGGTGGTGCACCGATCAGGCGCTTCGTTTCCCCGGCGGCAAAGGTCCCAACCTGATTGTGGACGACGGCGGCGATGCTACCCTCTTGATTCACTGGGGTTACAAAGCCGAAGATGATGCGTCTTCCATCAATCGCAAAGGCGGCAACCACGAAGAACAGGTCATTTTAGACACATTAAATAATATATTAAAAGAAGACAACACCCGTTGGCACAGAACGGTTGCGGAACTGAAAGGCGTTTCGGAAGAAACAACGACCGGCGTTCACCGCTTGTATCAAATGCTCGAAAAAGGCGAATTGCTGATTCCCGCCATCAACGTGAACGACTCGGTGACCAAATCCAAGTTCGACAACCTTTACGGCTGCCGCGAATCGTTGGCAGACGGCATCAAACGGGCTACCGACGTGATGATTGCCGGCAAAGTGGTGGTAGTGCTGGGCTATGGCGATGTGGGCAAAGGCTGTTCCCGTTCGATGCGTTCTTACGGTGCGCGGGTATTGGTGACGGAAATAGACCCGATTTGCGCCCTGCAAGCCGCCATGGAAGGTTTTGAAGTGACCACGATGGAAAAAGCCATTAAAGAAGGCAATATTTTTGTGACCACCACCGGCAACCGCGATGTGATTACGATTGACCACCTCAAAGCGATGAAAGACCAGGCAATCGTTTGTAATATCGGTCATTTCGATAACGAAATTCAGGTCGATAAATTGGTGAATTTTTCGGGAATCAAGCATACCAATATCAAACCGCAAGTGGATAAATATACGTTTCCCACGGGAAATTCGATTTTCTTGCTGGCAGAAGGACGTTTGGTTAATTTGGGCTGCGCTACCGGTCACCCGTCGTTTGTGATGAGCAATTCCTTCACCAACCAGACTTTGGCTCAACTTGATTTGTGGAAGAACGATTACAAAGTCAGCGTTTACCGCTTGTCCAAGCAGTTAGACGAAGAAGTGGCTCGCCTGCATCTGGCAAATATCGGCGTGGAATTGACGACTTTGTCGCCCGAACAAGCCGCCTACATAGGCGTAAACGTGAACGGACCGTATAAACCGGAACATTACAGATATTGATAGAATTGAAATTTAATAATTGAGAATTGCCTTATTATCACCGTTTTACCCTTACCGCGGGGGCATTGCACAATTCAGTGCGATGTTGTATAAGACTTTGGAAAAAGAGAACGAAGTAAAAGCGTTCTCTTTTTCGCGATTATATCCGAAAATTCTTTTCCCCGGTAAAACGCAGTATGTGAATGAGAAAGACGGCGCGATGGTCATCCCTTCCGAACGGATTTTGGACAGTATCCATCCTTTTTCTTATCAAAAAACGGCTAATGCCATTGAAAAATTCCAACCTGACGTGCTGATTATTGCCTATTGGATGTCGTTTTTTGCACCGGCTTACGGGTTTATCGCCTGCCGTTTGAAAAACAAGACAAAAATCATCACCTTACTTCACAATGCCATACCCCATGAACCGCGGTTTTTCGATAAAGCCTTCTCTAAACTGCTTTTCGACAGAACGCACGGTTTTCTGGTGTTGAGCGATACCGTGAAAAATGATATTCTTTCCCTTTATCCGCAGGCAAAATATCTTTTAAAACCGCATCCGCTGTACGACCATTTTGGTGAACGCATGGAAACTACCGCCGCCCGAAAGCAGTTGGGCATCGACACGGAAAAGAAAACTTTGCTGTTTTTCGGCTTGATTCGCGATTACAAGGGCTTGGATTTGTTGATTGAGGCGATGTCGGCGTTGGACAACACGTATCAGTTGGTGATTGCCGGGGAATCTTACGGTTCGTTTGACAAATATCAAAAACAAATAGACGCATCGCCGGCTAAACAACGCATCACCGTGCTGAACCGCTACATTGACGATAATGAGGTGCCCGTGTTGTTCTCGGCGTCTGACGTCTTGGTGACGCCTTATCGTTCGGCAACCCAAAGCGGCGTTATCCCGATAGCCTACCATTTTGAAGTGCCGGTATTAGCCACCGACGCAGGCGCTTTGCGCGAAACCATCGAACCGGCAGGAACCGGCGTCATCTGCACGCCCAATGCCGCCGCTATTGCAGAAGGCGCCCGGGAACTATTTACCAAAGGCGTTCCGGTTTTTGCAGCAAACATTCGGGAAGAAAAGAAAAATCTCTCATGGGATAGATTTGCTCAGTCGCTCATGGATTTCGCGCAAGAAATTGGCTGAACATAATCTTATAAAAGGTGATAGGTTGTGATACATTGTGATACGGTTGTGATACATTGTTGCAGTTAGGAATTAACCATTCATAATTCATAATTAATCATTTAAAAAAATTTCGTTAACCTACGAAGGTTTCGTAGATCTACGAAACCTTCGTAGATAGCCCTTTTATCCTTTCTACCTTTTCTCCGTTTGTCCTTTCCCCCCCCTTTTTACCGAATCTTATACAGCATCGGTTTATTTTTCTCCAAGTTTACCGA
>JAISKR010000342.1 GCA_031260845.1 Bacteroidales bacterium | reverse complement strand
ATTCTGCTGCCGCAACCAGTCGGACGGCGGCACCACAAAGTCGCATTGCAGGCTCGAATTGCGGGGCATGTCGTACATGACGCCGCTCACCACAAAGTCGAAGTTGCCGAAGCGCACGTTTTTGCCCACCACGTCCTGTCCGCCGAAATATTGAAGAGCGGCGGTTTCGCTGAGCACCACCTGCCCTGGCGCTGCCAGCACTTTGTCAGGCAGCCCCTCCTTCAAGGGAAAAGAAAAGAAACGGAAAAAGTTCTCATCCACCATAAAGGTTTTGACCTGCGGATAATACACCTCATTGATGGTCAAATCGTAATGATTGGGGTAAACCCTTGTCATTTCCGATACTTGCGGCAATTGGGCTTTCGCCGCGTCGCCCAGCGGGCGAAACGTGCTGCCCAATTTCACAGGCTGCCCGTTGAGCGTGGCATGAAGCACGGGTCGGTAAATCTGCGCTTTGTCTTTGTGGAAACTGTCGAAACTCAATTCGTTGATGGTCCACAGCCCCACGATGATGGAAACCATCACACCGAGGCTCAGACTGCAAATATTGAGCAGCCCAACCACCTGTTGTTTGTTGAAATTCCTGATAAACTGTTTCATAAATTATAAATTGTTAAACCATTAACCATTAATAATTAACCATTAACCATTACATTCTGCTTTGTACTTCCGTTACGATTTCGCCGTCGAACAGGTTGACGATGCGGTGGGAATACGAAGCGTCGTGCTGCGAGTGCGTCACCATCACGATGGTAGCGCCTTCGGTGTTCAGTTCCGAGAGCAGCGTCATCACGTCGTTGCCGTTTTTCGAGTCGAGGTTGCCGGTCGGCTCATCGGCGAGAATCAGTTTCGGGTTGGCTACGATGGCGCGGGCAATGGCTACGCGCTGTTGCTGACCGCCCGACAACTGGTTGGGGAAATGTTTGGCGCGGTGGCTGATGTTCATGCGGTACAGGGCTTCTTCCACACGCCGTTTGCGCTCGGCTTTGTTGATGCGCATATACACCAACGGCAATTCCACGTTTTCAAACACATTCATCTCTTCAATCAGGTTGAAACTCTGAAACACAAAGCCGATGTTGCCCTTGCGAGCCTGCGTGCGCGCGCTTTCTTTCAGATGTCCCACCTCATTGCCGGCAAGACAGTACGTTCCCGATGTGGGATTGTCCAACAGACCAAGGATGTTCAGCAATGTCGATTTGCCGCAACCCGAAGGTCCCATGACGGCGATAAATTCACCCTCCGTCACTTCAAACGATACGCCGTTCAGCGCTACTGTTTCCACCTCTTCCGTGCGGAATACCTTTCTCAAATTCTCTATTTTTATCATGTTTTTGATGATTATGCCATTAACATTTATTATTAGGCTAATGACGAATTATTAATTTTATTTAATTTATTTTTAATTATATTAATTTATAATTTAATTTTATTTAAAATATTTTTAATATTATTTATTTTTAATTTAATTTTCATTGTCAATTATCAATTATCAATTGTCAATTATTAATGTATTGCTTCGGTCGGGTTTTTTGTGGCGGCTTTGTAACTTTGCGTGGTGACAATCATCAGGATAATAGCCAGCACAAAGAGTCCGCTTAGCAGAAACACCCACCAGTGCAGGGGCGTTTTGCAGGCAAAATTGTCGAGCCATTTGCTGTTGAAATAGTAGGCTACCGGCACAGCGATGACAAAACAGACGCCCACGATGAAACAATACGTCCCGATAAACAGTTGCAGCACTTCCGACACCGACGAACCCATGATTTTTCGTATGCTGATTTCGCGGCGGCGATATTGCGTTTCAAAAATCACCAAACCGAACACGCCAATAACGGAAATGAGGATGGCGATGAGGCTGAACACGCCGATGAGCGAGGACAGACGCTGTTCTTTTTCATACACGCTCTGCAAAGCCTCACTGTAAAATCGCACATTGAACGGATAGCCCGGGTCTAATTTATTCAAGGTGCTTTTCACGTGCTGCATGGCGGCAAACATATTGCTGCCCGCAGTCACCTTGATGTAAACATGGCGCATCTTGTCGCCCCAATTGTCTGTTCCCCAGACAAAGAAAGCCATTGGCGTAGGCTCTGTATGAAAGGTGGTAAACTGTATGTCGGGCATGAAACCGATGATTTCGCTCGTGTCGATATGAGAGTTCAGTTCCAATTCGTAGGCTTTGTGCGCTTTTTCGTTGAAAATATACTTTCCGAACCGTCCGTCTTTATCGTCTTCCCTGAAATCGCGCCCTTCGGTGACGCTGATATTCATCACTTTAAGGAAAGCAGGTTCCACCGGCAATACTTGATATTGAATATCTTTATCTCTGTATGTTCGCCCCCAACCCATGTATTGGTCGGCAGTACCCAAAAGCGATTCGGATAAAGCCACGTCTTCAATGCCGGCAAAGGATTTCAATTCCTGTTTGAAAACGTCCCGCTGAGAGTTAATCTTATTGCTTAAATCGGTGATGATAACTTGGTCGCGTTCATAGCCTACCGGCGCTTGTTTGAGATAGTTGTTCTGCATATACATGAACGAAACGGATATAATCAATACCAAGGAAGCCACAAACTGAACGCCAATCAGCGCGTTTCGGATGTTTTTCCCTTTCGGCGTAAGCCCGAATGAGCCATTCAGCACCAATGCCGGTTGAAACGAGGTGATATACAAGGCTGGATAAAGTCCCGTCAACAATCCGACCAACAAAGCGATGCCGCCTGTGAGCGCAACCTCTTTCCAATGGGCAGAGAGCGACATTTTGGCGTCCAACAAATCGGCAACAGGCGTTGATTTCAGCAAAAAAACGATGATGAGAGCCAGCGCGAATCCCAGCAAATTCATCAACACGGATTCGGAAATCATCCCTGCTCGCAGCGAGCCGGTCGATGCGCCCAACACTTTTTGCGTGTTGATGCTGCGGATGCGTATCGGCACCTGCGCCATACTGAAATTGTTGAAATTAATCGCGGCAATCGCCAGAATGGCAAACGCAATCGCCAACAGCACCATGAGGGTGGCGCGGCTGCTTTTGGGCGTGCTGTCGTACATAATATCGTTGGTGAAATGCAAATCCGCCAAAGGGGTAAATTGAAGAGAACCGTCCCCACCCCAATATTTGTTCAATATGTCCTCGGGAATAGCCGCCTTGAACTGCTCAATGATTTCCTGTTTTGCCCCCGCATGGTCTAAATGGACAAAAACACAAAAACTGAAATTTCCCCAATTATTTTTATTTTCATCAGGGGACATTGCCATAAAAATGGCGTTTGAAATGGAAGAATTAGGCGGGAAATCCTTGTAAACGCCCCCGATGGTACGGGCGCCGCCCCACACTTCAATTTGTTTACCGACGGGTGATTCCGTTCCAAAAAATTTCTGCCCGATACGCCGGGAAATCA
The DNA here is from genome assembly GCA_031260845.1 of Bacteroidales bacterium. Classification (GTDB taxonomy): domain Bacteria; phylum Bacteroidota; class Bacteroidia; order Bacteroidales; family UBA4181; genus JAIRLS01. Next base: position 4,310 of record JAISKR010000342.1, on the reverse strand, counting down.
ACACTTTATCCGGTTCTTCCAAGGCGGCGTCACTTCCTTCCAACATATCAAAATGAATCACTTTCGGAAAGGAAGGTTCCACCATCAAAACCATTTCCTTGTATATCTGTTCATCCGTATCATTTTTTGTGACGGTAACAGAACTTTCCATATAAAAGGGACCGATAATGGCGCCCGCTACAACGTGAGGGGATTGAAACAAAATTTCAGCCGCCGGACGGGGCAGTATAGCCAGTTTTGAACCATCCCCAACTCGTTCCACCCGATAGATATGGTCGTAATCCTTGTGGCATTTATCGAAACTCAGGTCGTAATCCACCTGCATCAGAATGATGATAAATATCGCAAAAGCGATAGACAATCCTGCAATATTCAGGATACTTGATGTTTTGAAACGTTCCAAAACAAACAGAAAGTTTTTAAATGTTTTCATATTTACTTTATAATAAGACGATTTAAAAAAGAAATTGCTGCATTTCGGTACAAATATAATTATCAATTATCAATTATCAATTATCAATTCTCAATTATTTAAAGACCAGTTCTTGTGCATCGCCAAAACTGTCGTAACTTGACGTGATGACTTTTTCGCCTGCTTCCAAGCCGCTCAGCACTTCGTAATAGAGGGGATTCTGCCGTCCAATCCGCACCGTTCGGCGGACGGCTTTTTTCCCGTCGGGCGTCACTGCGAATATCCATTGTCCGCCTGTGTTCTGGTAGAATGCGCCGCGCGGAATCAGCACCGCTTCCACCGGTTGCCCCAATTGCAGGTTGATGTAATAGGTTTGTCCGGCGCGGATATTATCGGGGCGTTCGCCCTCGAAAATAAAATCGGTTTTAAACTGTTTTTCGCGCACTTCGGGATATACCTTGCGCACCATCAGGTTGTAAGTCCTGTCCTGACGCTCAAAGGTAGCAACCAAGCCGTTTTTCACGCGGTCGATGTAATGCTCGTCAATCAGGGCTTCAATTTTGAAGTCGGACAGCACGCTGATTTGCCCTATGCGTGCGCCGCTATTCACCGATTGCCCTATTTCGACGTCCAGCAAGCCCAACTGACCGTCCACCGGCGATTTCACGTCAAGGTTATCAATCCGTTGGCGAACAAGCACCAAGTTCCTGCGAATGTTGCCCAAACTTTCTTCCATCTGGTCTATCTGGATGCCGCGGAAAATGGAATCCTGCTTTTGGCGCTCTATCACCAATTCAGAGCCTTTCACCGCAAATTCGTAATCTTCTTTCGCTTGCAGATAATCTTCCTTGGAAGTCAGTTTTTCGTTGTACAGGCTTTGGTATTGCTCGTATTTTCGCTTTTTTCGCTCAATATCCAAATCCAATTGCAGTTTTTCCTTGCGAAGGCTCAGGCGTTCCTGTTCCATTGTCACCTGCGTGTTGCGCAAAAAGTTCTGTTTTTCAGCCAATTGCGCTTCACTGTCGAGAATATTCAGGCTCAGCATAGGATTGGTCAGGCGAATAATCACCTCGCCCTGACGAACCATCGAACCCTCTTCCACAACTTTTTCAGCCACCATCCCGCCCTCAATGGCGCTCAAATGAATGGTATTAATCGGCTGCACCTGCCCGTTGACACGAATGTAGTCGTTAAACTCGCCTGTTATGGCAGCCTGCACCATCACTTTGCCTTGCTCTACGTTGAATTTGGAACTGTGATTACCGAAAATCACCCACCCCAAAGCAACCACGACAACCAATCCGCCGGCAACCCACGGAATGTGCTTCTTTTGAATCCCTCTTTTCTTCTCTAATTGAATATCCATTTTTTATTGTTATAAATTGTTATAAATTGTTACAAATTGTTATACAGTTGTTATACAATTGTGATACAGTTGTGATATATGGTGATACATGGTGATACAATGTATTGTTTTTATCTTGGTAATCAATAAAATCTTATGAACATCGTGGTTCAGATAATTGTGATACATGGTGATTGTATTTTTCATTGTCAATTGTTCATTGTTATTTGAATAAACTTTTTCCCTTTATAATATTCTACCAATCTGCTTTTTAACTGGTATTTCAGATGGGTGTATAACTGCTCAATCCGCGATTGCAGCAGGCGGTTTGAACTGGTGTTCAATTCGAGGGCGCTTACCAACCCTTCCATATATTTGCGTTGATTGACCTGATGCGCCGCTTCCATCGACTGCGTTTTCCGCAAGGATTGATTGTACTCTTCCGCCAGACCGTTCATATCCGCCACGGCTTGGTCAATCTCGCTGAATACCGATTGCATCATCTCTGAAAAATCGTTTTGGGCTATGATGACATTCTGTTTGCTGCGCTGTATGCCTGTTGTACGTGAAAAGCCGTTGAAAATAGGCACAGAGAGCGACACCGACACATAATATCCGCGTTTGTTGCGCAACTGTTCGTTGAAAGCCATATAGTCGCCGCCGTCCATCAGCCGAGCAAAGCCGGTATTGACGCCTCCGTTCAGCGAAATCATCGGAAACATTCGCCCTTTTGCGCCTTTCAGTTCCATCTGCCGCGCCTCCACTTCCTTTGCCGAAGCAAGTATCTTAGGCGAGTGGGTGGTGGCAAGCGCATACATATCCGGCAAATTCTCCAATTTCGATTGAATGTTGTCCGTCACTTCCGCCTCTCCGATGGTCAATTCGTCCGTAAGCGGGTAATTCATCTTATTTTTCAGACGTATCACCTCCAAACGAAGAAGATTCGACTGTTTCGTGAGGTTGTAGCGGTCTTCCGCTTCCTTGGCAACTGTTTCCGCCACGTCCGGGGCGGATTTAAGCCCCAATTCCTCCATCCGTTTCACCTGCCGAAGGTTGGCAAGGCTCTCGTCCAATTGCTGCTGCGCCAATGCCACCGTACCCTTATAATACAACACATTGAAAAACAGTTCCATACATTCGTAAGCCAGCATATCTTCAACGTCCTGCAACTGCTGCTCGCCTTTGAGTTGGTTGAGACGGTGCAGTTTCGCGGTGGACAGTCGGTACATACCGTCAAAAAGCACCATTGATGAATAAATCTCGTAAGAATTGCTTAAACTGCTCACATTGACATAGGTGTTCGTTTCGGGGTCAACGCCGCGCCCGAAATTGGCGCCAAGCCCGGTACCCGCATTCACCGTTGGCAACAGACTACCGATAGCCTCCTTGCGATTCTGTCGGTAAATCTCGTTTTGCGCTTCCTGCTTGATGCGTTTCGGACTGTTTTCCACCGCATAACGCATACAATCGTCTAACGTCCAGACTTTTTCCTGAGCCAATAATGCGCCTGACTTCAAAATGATAAAAATAACCATCCACTTTTTCATAAAATCCATTTTTGAAAAATATTACGACAATCTACAATACAACATTCGTGCCAAAGTGGTTAAAATGCTGAATATTAAATAGTTAATCATTTTTAATTTTTGACGCTTTGTAATGATTTTTTACAGTGGTGTTAAAATTATTTACGTTTTTGTGATTTTTTGATGAAAACGGGGCATTTATATTAAATGTTTTATGTCCGCAAATATAGGACATATATCTTGATAGACATGGCATTAAAAACCCACGAAAGAATGATAACGCCAGGACAGCGATACCGCGGATAACCTCATTATATTTAAAAAAAAATTACCATGACGAAAATAAATTTCGCCATGGTAACAAAAAAACAAAGAATTAAGGAAATGCTTTTAATATTCTCTGGGTCCGCCGGTGCCGACGCCAAAGAACAGGGCATTGGTGAGCAGTCTGCCGGGGGCTAAATAATATCCGCGGAAAGTAGGCGATTCGCCGAAAAGCACGACTGCGCCGCGTCCGCGATTGGTGGCTGCCACAACAGAGAGGTCTTTCAACTTATCGTAAAGCGTGGCGGGAACATAACCATTGACAGGCTCGCCCGACGTGGTTTTCAACACTACGCTATTGGGCGATGAAGCGGCGGGCAAACCGTTAATGCTGGTTTTCAGCACATAGAAATCCTTAGACGTAAAGCCGTAAGCCAGCGTGTGCGACAGATTCAGTTCGCCTTTGAGAATGGCTCCCGTCAAACGTTCTGCCGGATTGCCTCCGTAGAACTGTGCGGCTGCATCGCCGCCTCTGCGGGCGCGAGTGGTATCCACTGCAAAACCGGTGGCAATCTTATTCGTAACCGCCCACTGTGCCGCAGTACCGGTGGCAATCAACGTACCGCCACGCTCAACCCAGTCGGTCAGACGGGCGACAAATTCTTTTGAGAACGGCAAAGAGCCGGTCAGCACGATGGAAGTGTAGCGCGTCAGGTCGGCACGCTCTATCGTTTGATAATCTATTTTGCTGAGCGGAATATTG
>JAISKR010000330.1 GCA_031260845.1 Bacteroidales bacterium | reverse complement strand
TGGAACATGACCATCCGGAAAATCCGAAGGAATGTATCGAATCTTCCGCAAAATATCTGCTAAATCTACGAATGTAGCATTTTTGGGGATGAATTTAATTTTTAATTCGTAATTACGGAAATCGTGAGAAAGTTCGTAATTTTTAATTAATATAATAAATCCTTTTCACTCTTTGGGCGATTCGTGTCAGCACTTCGTAGGGAATGGTCTGCATTTGGCGGGCTAATTCGCTCAGTGGCGCGTTCTCGCCGAAAATCGTAACGGTGTCGCCTTCTTTGGCGTCTGTTCCAGTGAGGTCTATGGCGCACACGTCCATGCTGACGTTGCCTACTGTGGGTACGCGCCTGCCGTTGACCACGAAACTGCCTGTGCCGTTGCCCAACATACGATGCAGCCCGTCGGCGTAGCCCATCGGCACGATGCCTATCCGCGTGGGGGCTGTGGCAATGAATTTGCGGTTGTAGCCCACGCTTTCGCCCGTCGGAATGTCCTTTACCTGTATGATAACGCTGTTGAGCGACGCCACCTGCCGCAGTTGGTCGCTGTCTGCGGCGCTGAAACCGTGCAATCCTATGCCTAACCGCACCATGTCGAACTGCGCTTCCGGGAAACGCTCTATTCCTGCCGAGTTGAGGATATGCCGCAGAAAAGAATAGCCCAATTGAGCCTCTAACTGACCGCTCATGCTGCGAAATGCCGCCACCTGCTCGTGAACGAAATAGTCCAGCGCCGGGTCGTCGCTTCCCGCAAGGTGCGAGAACACCGACTTCACCCGTATAGCCGACTGTTTGCGAAGAATATCCGTCAAAGCGTCTAATTCGTGCGGCAGAAAGCCCAAACGGTGCATTCCGGTATCAAGTTTTATGTGAACGGGATAATCGTCAATGCCGTGTTCGGAAAGTGTCTGCATGAACTGCTGCAACAGGCGGAAATGGTATATCTCAGGTTCCAAACGGTAGCGGATAAGCGTTTCTATGCCGCTTTCTTCGGGATTCATCACCATGATGGGCAGTGTGATGCCGTTCTCGCGCAGTTCCTTACCCTCGTCGGCGAAGGCTACCGCCAAATAATCCGCACGGTGATATTGCAGCACGTTGGCTATCTCGACGCTGCCGCTGCCGTAGGCAAAGGCTTTCACCATCACCACCATCTTCACGCCCGGATGCAGCAGGGATTTGAAATAATTGTAGTTGTGAATGACCGCCGAAAGGTTGATTTCCATCACCGTTTTGTTCACTTTGTCTTCCAACGCCTGCACAATCCGCTCAAACTCGAATTTCCGCGAGCCTTTCACCAAGATGGCTTCGTTGGAAAAACGCACATCGCTGCCCAAACGGCTCAACAACTCGTCAGTTGTGGTAAAAAAACGGCTCTCACAGGTGAATAATCCCGCATGAGTAGCCATATTACTGCCTATTCCGATGAGCCTGTCGATTTTCTTACCGGCAAGCAGTTCGGCAATTTCGCGATAGAGCGAGTCCTGTGACTTGCCCGATTGCAATACGTCGGACAGAATCACGGTTTTCATAGGGTGTTGATGCTGTTGCGCCAATAAATCAAGGGCAATAGACAGCGAGCCGGTGTCGGAATTATAACTGTCATTGATGATGGTGCATTGGCGAACGCCTTTTTTGAGGTCGAGGCGCATGGCAACCGGCGTCAGTTGGGCGATGCGCTCTGCGATGACTTCGGGCGCGTAGTCCATGAAAAGCATCAGGACAGCCAAGTGCAGGGCATTCTCAATAGAGGCGTGGTCGGCAAAGGGGATAGTGAGCGCAAAACGCTTGTTATCGTAACTGATAGTGTATTGACGACTGTCGGTTGCCGTTGGCGGCGTCACTTGTACGTGGGCTGTCGTGCTGATTGCCCATGAAAAACGGGATATTGCGCGATAATCGGCGTCGTTTTCCAATATTTCAGCCACTTCCCTGTGGTCGCGGCAATAGATGACCGTGCGGCAACGGCGAAACAGTTTTAACTTTTCGACCGCTTTTTCCTTCAAAGACGTGAAATTTTCCTGATGCGCATCGCCCAGATGGGTGAAAATGCCGACGTCGGGCAATATCATTGCTTGCAGGCGTTCCATTTCGTGCGGTTGCGAGATGCCCGCTTCAAACACAGCCAAATCGTGCTTTTCATTCAACAGCATCACCGACAGCGGCACGCCGATTTGCGAATTGTAACTCTTGGGGCTGCGTACAATGTTCTTCTCTTCGTGAACAGCCTGATATATCCACTCTTTCACGACGGTCTTTCCGTTGCTTCCCGTTATTCCAATCACAGGCGTCATAAATCTGCGGCGATGATAGGCTGCCAACAGTTGCAGCGTGTGCAACACGTCTGAAACGAGCAGATAGTTGGCGTCTGCAAGATGGTCTGTTGCGCGACTGACGACAAATGAACGGACTCCCTGCCTGTACAGTTCTCCAATGTAGTCGTGTCCGTCGTTGCGCTCGCCTGCGATGGCGAAAAACAGCGTATCGGCTGGGTACAGCAACGACCGGCTGTCGCTGAGTACGTGTTTGACCACCGTTTCTCCCTTGCCTGTCAGTTGGGCTTTCGTGAATTGGGCTATTTCAGCAATACTGTATTCCATAGAATCATGTTACAATCCGAGAAAAAGAATAGCGCAACCGCTCAGGCAGATGGTGGCGCCGGCGATGGCGTGCATATAGCGGTCAATGTTGCGGGTAGGCAGGATTTTCAGCCCGTAATAGCCGACAGTCACCGCTGCGCACATGGTGGCAATGGTTATCGTCGAAAATAACAGCGAAACGGCAATGATACCGTTGGTGTCGTGGCGAATAGCGGGTTCCATCACCAAAGGAATCAATATTTCGCAGGGACCCAGCACGAAGATGATGAACAAAGCCCAAGGGGTGAGCGTTTTGGACTCCTTGCGGTGTACGTGCACGTGTTCTTGGTGGTGGGTGTGCTGATGCTCGTGCGTGGCGCCGTCTTCGTGGAAATGCGCGTGCGTATGCGGCTTGTTTTTAATGGCTTTGAAGACGCCCCACACCATGTAAGTGAAGCCAAACAGGAAAAACGCCCAGCCGGACAGGCTTCCGCGTATGGCTTCAAAGGCTTCGATGCGGGTAATGCCGTATCCGATGCCGATTCCCACCATCCCGATGATGATGGAACTGCCCACGTGCCCGATGCCGCAGCCCAGCGTAGTGAACAAAGTCCGTTTCAAACTCCAGTTGCGGGCTTTGGACATCACGATGAACGGCAGATAGTGGTCGGGACCGAGCAGCGTATGGGTGAAAGCCGCTACGGTTGCCGCAAACAATAATATATAGGTGTCAGACATTCTGAAAAATGATGAATGAATTGATTAATTTGTTTGAACACTCTCGCCCATTGTGTCACGTAAAACCTGTTCTACCTCTTGTTCCGTCTGAAACAACTTATCCTTGCAACTTTGCAACAAAGCCGCCGCCCGTTTGATTTGTCCGGTCAATTCGTCTATATCGATTTCTCCGTTCTCAATCTTGTCAAGGATTTCTTCAATCTCTTCCGTCGCTTCGCGATAGGTTATCTCTTGTTTTGCCATCAGGATATTTTTTGCAAACGTACATGATTTTTTTGAAATATGCAATTGTTTAAAAACG